>CAKSUE010000001.1 GCA_934501135.1 uncultured Eubacteriales bacterium
ATCGTAGGCAGGTTATCTAAAGCATATTACGGCCGGGTGGGGATAATTTTGTAATTTAAGCTTCGGACCCATGTCCGAGGCTTTTATTATATTTTATTAAAGTTATGTAAATTTTGTGAATATTTTTTCCTCCAATATCAAAGGATATTACTGTGTAAGCCAAATAAAATATTCTGCGGAGGTTAAGATGAATAAAAAAATTTCTTCAATAAGTGGATTCCTTGCAGGAGTACTAAATGGTCTGTTGGGGGCTGGGGGCGGAATGATAATTGTTCCTATGTTATCCCGTGCAGGCCTAGAACAAAGTAAAGCCCACGCAACCTCTGTTTGCATCATACTTCCTATTTGTATATTCAGTGCCTGTGTATACTTATTTTCCGGCAGGTTAACTATTTCAGACGCAGCTCCATATCTAATATGGGGGCTTATAGGTGCTATACTAGGATCATATTTTCTTACCAAAATAAACCCCGTACTGCTAAAAAAACTGTTTGGACTAATTTTAATTTGGGGTGCTTACAGGATGATATTTAGATGAATTGGATTTGGACGCCCATTGCAGGAATATTGTCGGGAATTCTTGCATCTATGGGCCTTGGCGGCGGCGGAATATTAATTATATATTTAACTATCTTTGCAGGAATAGAGCAATCCGTAGCGCAAGGGATAAACCTTGTGTTTTTTATTCCAATATCAATAGTAGCTATATTTATATATTATAAAAAGAAACTAATATCGTGGAAAACTGCAATAATCTCATCTATCTTTGGCGTTTTGGGTGCTGTTTCCGGATCTTTACTATCCGCAGTAATAGATTCCTCATTATTGTCTAAAATATTTGGTGTTTTACTTTTTATTATAGGTCTAAATCAACTATTTTCTAAGAAAAACACAAAATCCGAGAAATAATCACACTTATGTGTTATAATATATCAGCCGATTATAACATAAAAAGGGGATATAAATATGAAAATCTCAGTATTGGGATGTGGAAGATGGGGATCATTTATTGCATGGTATTTAGATAATATAGGCCATGATATATTATTATGGGGACGTGAATCCTCAGATAATTTTAAACAGATAAAAGACACTCGTAAAAATGGCATAATTACATTTAAAGACAGCATACATTTAACAAACGATTTAGAAAAAGCTACAGATCATGCACAAATATTGGTCATCTCTATAAGCTGCCAGGCATTAGCCAGTTTTTGTGAGTCTTTATCAGCTTTTGACCTTGCCGGAAAAACTATTGTCTTGTGCATGAAAGGTATAGATGAAAAAAGCACAATGAGGCTCACTGAGATTGTTCGTAAATATATAGATAAAACATCACCTGTTGCAATATGGGTAGGGCCTGGACATGTTGAAGATTTTATTAAAGGTGTTCCAAATTGCATGGTAATTGACTCTGAAGATAACGAAACAAAAAAATTTCTTGTAGAACGTTTTTCAAGTGATTTAATACGATTTTATATTGGTTCTGATTTGATAGGAAATGAAATAGGCGCTGCAGCAAAAAATGTTATAGGTATTGCTGCAGGTATGCTAGATGGAATTGGCTATGCATCTTTAAAAGGTGCATTAATGTCTAGAGGAACTAGGGAAATCGCACGTTTAATTATAGCAATGGGTGGTAAAGAGATATCTGCTTATGGTTTATGCCATTTAGGGGATTATCAAGCAACGTTATTTTCAGAACACAGTCACAATAGAAAATTCGGAGAAATGTTCATACAGGGTAAAAAATACACCAAGCTTGCCGAAGGTGTCGCTACTACACGAGCCCTCGTAAAACTTGGTGAAAAATACAATGTTGATCTTCCTATAACAAATGCTATTAATTCAATTGTAAATAAAAACAAAGATCCTAATAAAGTGCTCTCAGAGTTATTTTTAAGAAGCATAAAAAAGGAATTTTAAAAATTAAATATAGTCCGTTCTTCTTTTCGTGTAATAAAACTTCTCAATACATCGAGGAGTTTTTTTATTATACCTCCTAAAATAAATCCCATGATATAGAAGATTAAATCATATACACTAACAGTTGCTGTATTCAATATATATTGAGTTAACTCTATAAATATAGCTAGACCTGCTGCTATTACAAGCTTTTTCCAAGTAGCTGTTTTATTCTTGTATACTGAAACAAAAAAACCTATAGGAACAAAGTATAAAAAACTCTTTATATATTCTTTTATCTCTAATATTTGTAAATTATTTGATTTATTTTTCTGAATAAAAATTAAGTTTATATTCCTTTGCGCAAACAGATTAACAGGATTTTCAAAAAGAAAACAAGCAAAAAGCAAAATTGTATAGTATATTATAAAAGCTATTGTAGATAACTTCATAAAATTTTTAAATTCCAATTTAAACAGATCTGAATTATATGAATTAAATGAAAATATTCTAATACCAATGCATACTAAAAAGGGAATTAACCAAACAAGAAAAAAGCATATACCATCGTAATAATCCAAATATAATTTAAAAGGCCCCTGCATATTCATTTTAATATTATAAATTGTGTAATTTACTGTTGTTAGCGCCATCACTATAACCAGAGAAATCCCTATAGTCTCATAATTTTTAAATATTAAAAACAATAAGGTAACTACCAGCGAAGCAATCCCTGCAACATATAATTCTCTAAATATACCGTCTGTTATATTCTTTGCATCCTGAGGAACTAAAAAAAGAGCTAAACCTCCAACTAAAGATGTTAAAAGCTGTGAAGTACTTACATTTAAATCCCTTGTAACTCTCATTTATTATTCCTCCTAAAGTCAAGGTAATCCTGTAATATAATTGTCGCTGCAACTGCATCAACAACAGCTTTTCTCTTTTTTCCTCTAGTGTCTGTTACATTAAGGTATCCATGAGCAGAAACTGTTGTACCTCTTTCATCTTGTAGTAAAACCTCTGCTTGTGTACGTGCAGACAAAATTTCTGAAAACTCACGCGCAGATAATGCACTTTCCCCTTCACTTCCATCCATATTTAAAGGAAGTCCTATAACAATCTGCGAAACATTGTTCTCAGCCGCAATGTTAGCTACCTTTCCGGCCAATATTTCCCTGCTTTTTTCCTTAATCACACAAAAGGGTGAGGCCAAATATTCATTTATATCAGATACAGCTATGCCTGTTCTAACCTTTCCTAAATCTACAGACATTATTCTCATACTTAAAACTCCAAACAATTAATATTAAAATGTAAATGCTACTTTGATAAACTTCTTGTAAAAAAAGTAATAAAAAATATTAATGCAGATACCAACACAATAGTTCCGCCCGCCGAAGTTCCTATATAATAAGAAACTATGAGACCTGCTATTCCTGAAACCATTGAAAATAAAATAGAATATATATGATATGATTTCATACTTTTAGAAATGTTCCTTGCAGCAGCCGCTGGTAAAACTAAAAGAGAATTTATTATTAATATGCCCACCCATTTTATAGATACAGTTACAATTAATGCAATTAATACCGCAAAAAGATTTTTATAAAATTTAACATTTATCCCTTTGCTATACGCTAAATCAGTATTAATGCTAGAAATTATAAGAAAATTAAAGCACAATGCCCATATAATCACAACAAGAAAAAGAACAATTAAAAGATTAAAAATCTCACTAGGTTTAATTGACAAAATATCTCCTATTAAATAATTGGAATACTTAGAGAAATTTCCGTTCATAGATAAAATAACTATTCCCAAAGCCATACCAACAGATGAAAAAACACCAATAATAGTATCTGATGATGAAACAGAAGAATTTATTATTGTAGAAATACATAAAGCAAATATTACTGCAAAGCCCGTCATAGACGCTATGTAATTATCAATACCAAGCATAACCCCAATAGCAATTCCCGTCATAGCAGAATGTCCCAATGCGTCAGAAAAAAAAGACATTTTATTATTTACTATCATTGTTCCTGTAAGTCCAAAAAGTGGTGTTATTAACAAGACTGCAATAAATGCATTTTTCATAAATGAAAAACTCAAAAATTCAAATGGTAATATCGTATCTAAAATTGAATAAATAATCTCCATCAAATAACACCTCCATCAATATTAAGACCAAATGTCTCTTTAATTTTTGGGTGTGTCATAATTTTTCTTGCATCGTCAAATAAAGCCACAGTTCCCTCTATGAGTGCTGCGGACGTTGCATATTTTTTAACATGACCTAAATCGTGCGATACAATTATAACGGGCATATGATATTCACTCCTCATTGAGGAAAGGAGTTCATAAAAAAGGCTGATACCTTTTCTATCAACAGCAGAAACTGGCTCGTCCAAAAGCAAAATATCAGGATGAGGATCAAGTGCATATGCTAACAGCACTCTCTGTAGTTCTCCACCAGAAAGCATCCCCAAACTTTTATTAATTAGTGGCTCAGCTCCAACCTTTTTAAGCATATGCCTTACTTTTTTGGTTCTTGATCTTGAATGCCCTAACCATATAGGAAGTTTGCTAGAATTGGCACAAAACATATCTAGAACGGTCATAGGAGTGCTTTTGTCAAAAAGTAGTGTCTGAGGTACATAACCAATTCTTGGTCTGTTTATTTTTTCCCCCGATGAATTAAAAAATTCTATAGAGCCTGTATAAGGTATTCTCCCCATTATAGCTTTTAGAAGAGTAGTTTTTCCTGAACCATTTCTTCCTATTAAAGCAAGCATTTCTCCGTGATTAACAGTTAACGACACATTATAAAGAATGTTGCTACCATCTTTTTTATAACTTACATTCTTTATTTTTACGCTGCAATGGCACGAAGACTGCCTTGAATCGGAACTACATTTCTTATCCACTAAGACAATGCCTCCTTCAAGACAGATAAATTTTTTCTCATAGCTTCTATATAAGCATCCTTTGAAATATCACCCGTTACGCAAGAATCTAACATATATACCTTAGCACCTGTTTCTCTGGAAATAATCTCGGCCGATGTACTCGGATACTGCGGTTCAACAAATAAAGGAATATCGTTCCCTTTCTCATTGATAATTTCAATAGTCTCCTTAACCTCTTTAGAACTTGGCTCTGTGTTAGGTTCATGGTTTATTACTGCTTCTATATTCAAATTAAATTCTTCTGCAAAATAGTCAAACGATTCATGAAGAGTTATTATGTCTCTTTTTGCGATATCATTAAGTCCATTGTGCATTTCGTCTCTAAGTTCATATAGTTTACTTATATACTCTTCAGTATTGCTTTGATATTTTACTTTATTTTCGGGGTCAAGGGAAATAATTCCCTCTGATATATTCCTAACTTGTTTAATATAATTTGAAACAGACACCCAGATGTGTGGGTTAACTGAATCGTCATCATGATCATCATGGTCATCATCTTCATCGTGATGGTGACCTTCGCTTTTTAATAAATCAATTCCTATACTTGAATCGATAATAGGTTTATTAGGAATTTCTTCTAGAATTTTATCTAAAAAAGACTCCATACCTGCACCATTTATAATAAGGGCATTTGCACTTTCAATATTTTTCATGTCTTCAGTTCTCAACTGGAAGTCATGCAAACATCCTGTATTCTGTTCTGCCATATTTACAAGTTCTATATTATCTACACCGTCTGTAATATTAAGTGCCATAATGTATATTGGGTAAAAAGATGTGACAAGTTTTAGCTTGTTCGGATCATTTTTCTTTGTACAAGAAGTAAAGTTCATAACCAATATTGCAGATAGTATAATTGATAAAAGTTTTTTTAATTTCAAAAGGAGCACCTCCAAATTTTTAGGACAATACCAATATATAATAATACAGTTTATACATTGTGTCAATTTAGATTCCTCTAATTTTAAGGATAATATTGCATTCAGTATTCAAATTTTTTTAAATATATGATAAAATGATATTAAGTAAAAATTAGGATGTGATAGGCTTGTCAGTTAAACGCGAGCAAATAAGAAATTTTAGTATAATAGCCCACATAGATCACGGGAAATCTACCCTTGCAGACAGAATTTTAGAACAAACTCAATCTGTTTCTTCAAGAGATATGTCTGACCAATTGCTTGATAATATGGATCTTGAAAGAGAGCGAGGCATTACTATAAAATCTCATGCTGTAACCCTTTTATATAAAGCAAATGATGGAAAGGAGTATATTTTTAATTTAATAGATACTCCCGGCCATGTTGATTTCAATTATGAAGTCTCGCGCTCACTTGCTGCATGTGAAGGCGCCATTCTTGTTGTAGATGCTTCCCAAGGCATCGAGGCACAAACTCTTGCAAATACTTATCTTGCTGTTGATGCCGGACTTGAAATCGTCCCCGTTATAAATAAAATTGATCTTCCAAGCGCCGACCCTGAACGCGTAAAAAATGAAATTGAAGATGTAATTGGAATCCCTGCAGATGATGCACCAAAAGTATCTGCAAAAACCGGAGAAAATATAAAAGCTGTTTTAGAAAGTGTAGTAACCAACATACCTGCCCCTACAGGCGATGAAAATGCCCCTCTTAAAGCACTTATATTCGATTCTTTTTACGATCCTTATAAGGGCGTAATTATCTATATAAGAATTATGGACGGTAAAGTTAAGCCCGGAGATGAAATCAAAATGATGGCTGTTGGGACATCTTTCACCGTAGTGGAATGTGGGTATTTACGTGCTACCTCACTCGACCCTTCTTCAGAACTTGCAGCTGGCGAAGTTGGATATATAGCAGCGTCAATTAAATCGGTAACTGACGCGCGAGTGGGCGACACTGTTACGCTTGCTAAAAAACCGGCATCAGAACCCCTTCCTGGATATAGAGCTGTTAATCCAATGGTATTTTGTGGCATATATCCCGCAGACGGAGCAAAATATGCAGACTTACGTGATGCTTTAGAAAAACTTAAACTTAATGATGCATCTCTTTCATTTGAGGCTGAAACTTCTATAGCGTTAGGATTTGGCTTTAGGTGTGGATTCTTGGGGCTTTTACACATGGAAATAATTCAGGAAAGGCTTGAAAGAGAATATAACCTCGACCTTATTACAACCGCTCCAAGTGTTATTTATAAAATAACTAAAACCGACTCAGAAGTCATTTATGTAGACAACCCCACAAATTATCCAGACCCTGCTCATATACTCCAAGCAGAGGAACCTATAACAAACGCCCATATATATGCGCCTTCAGAATATGTTGGAAATATAATGGAACTTTGCCAGGATAGAAGAGGCGTCTTTAAAGACATGAAGTATATTGATTCAGATAGAGTCGATATTCATTATGTTCTCCCTCTTAATGAAATTATATACGACTTTTTTGATACATTAAAATCAAGAACCAGAGGATATGCTTCATTCGACTATGAATTAGCCGGATATCAAAAATCTGACCTTGTCAAACTCGATATGATGTTAAACGGCGAAATAGTTGATGCCTTATCATTTATCATTCATAAAGATAAAGCATACACCAGAGGAAGAAAAATGGCTGAAAAGTTAAAAACAAAAATTCCTCGTCAATTATTTGAAGTCCCAATACAAGCATGCATAGGTGGGAAAATCATAGCAAGAGAAACTGTTAAAGCTGTTAGAAAAGATGTTCTTGCAAAGTGCTATGGTGGAGACATAACTAGAAAGAAAAAACTGCTTGAAAAACAAAAGGAAGGCAAAAAAAGAATGCGTCAATTAGGAAGTGTTGAAGTCCCTCAAGATGCATTCATGGCTGTTTTAAAACTAGATGAAGATTAAATTATAAATTAAAATTAACTCTGTTAAGGTATTTTTCAATACTTAACGGAGTTTTTGTTTTACATAAGATTTTTATATATTTCTCCTTTTTTTATTCCTGTTATTTTAGAAGCTTTTTTCGATGCCTCTGAAATAGATAACCCTTCTTCAATGTAAGACAACGCAATTTTTTCTGCATCCTCTAATGTATACTCGTTTTCATCTTCATCGTCAGCCCCACTTATAACTAAAACAATCTCTCCCTTGAGCTTCTCCTCTTTATATTTTTCAGAAGCAGATAATAAGTTTGTCCTTATTACCTCTTCATGTACCTTCGTAATTTCTCTAACTATAGAAATATCTCTATTTCCCAATGTATTGTATAGGTCAATCAATGTTTGAGAAAGTTTATGTGGAGCTTCATAAAACACCATTGTTCTTTTCTCACATTTAATACTTTCAAGATGTTCTAACCTGCGTTTTTTATTCATACTTAAAAAACCTTCAAATGTAAATCTCCCAGTGGGCAGGCAAGAAAGTACAATTGCCGAAATAACCGCACTTGGTCCCGGTACCACCTTTACATCTATCCCAAGCTCTACACATCTCTTTACTAAATCTTCACCAGGATCTGATATTGCTGGCATACCAGCATCAGAAACCAAAACGCATATTTCTCCATCCTCTATACGTTTGCATATCTCTTCTGTTCTTTTAGCCTTATTATGTTCAAAATAGCTTATCATTGGTTTTTTTATATTAAAATAGTTAAGTAATTTCATAGTTACTCTTGTATCTTCAGCTGCAATAAAATCACAATTTTCTATAGTTTCTATAGCTCTTTTAGACATATCCCCTAAATTACCTATAGGAGTACCTACTAAAAATAACTTTCTTGCCAAATTAATCATCCTTTGTATAACTATTATCTATATTGTACATCGTCTTTGTATGAACCATATATTTTCATCATTTCTTCAGAGTTATTTCCAAACTCATCCTCTATTATTAACGCAGGCATGGTAACAAGACCAGAAGGTTTTGCACCTTTTTTTCCTTCTATTAAAAATAGTTTCGGTGCCTTGTTTAACCTTTGCTGCACAAATCTTAATCTCTTTGGCTCTATATCCGATGCTCTCATGCTTTCTATAACATCGCAGAGACGCTCTGGTCTTAAACATAAACAGAATCTTCCTGAAAATTTCAAAAGTTTTGCTGCCATATCCGTAATATCTTTTATTGTACAAGTTTCTTCATGTCTTGCAGTTCTTTTTTGTCCTATCGTATTTACAATTCCCGTTCCTATTGCTTTATAAGGAGGGTTACAAACTACCAAATCATAAACTCCAAAATCTAATTTTCCTTTAAGATTTTTTAAATCCTCATGTAAAACTGTTATTTTATTTTGAAGATTATTTAGCTCAACAGATCTTCTTAACATATCACATGCATCTTCTTGTATTTCAACAGCTACAGTATGATTTGTTGAATTATCTCTATTCCATAAAAGCGGTATAGTTCCACATCCCGAACCAAGATCTACAGCTTTTTCATATTTTTTAGGTTGTGAAAAGTTCGCAAGAAGCACTGTATCTGTCCAAAATTTATGAACATCAGATACTATAACTTTAACTGTCCCCCCCAAGGGTTCAAGATTTTCATTTTCCTTTAAGAGCACTAATTAAATCATCCTTTCATATAACACAAAGAATGACGAAGCCATTGCTTCGTCATTCTTTAAGAATTAATTAATCTTGAGCTGGTGCCGCTACAGGACAAACATCTGCACAAGCTCCACACTCTATGCAAGTTTCCGAGTTTATAATGTACTTATCCTCTCCCTCGGAAATAGCCTTTACAGGACACTCTGCTTCACACGCACCACAAGAGATGCATTCATCTGAAATTTTGTATGCCATTGGAGTAACACCTCCTTTTATTTTACTCTCTTATTGTAACATTCTATTTTTAAAATGCAATATGTTTTCAACATTTTTTTTATAAAATAAATGTAAATTATAGATTTTTATTCTAAAATATCTACTCAAGACCTTTTAATTCTTCTAATTCTTCCTTTTTAAGTTTAATTCTGGCATCCTTAATAGTGGTAACCTGATTCACATCAAACCCCAACGGTGCTGCCTCTGGATCTCTATCCATTCTAACAGTAAGCTTTCCCGTTAAAAGATTCTGGTCAATAATAACTCCCCTGCCTTCTGGAGTATCAACTATAGCACCTATCTTAGGAGTTTTCTTAAGAAGTTCAGTATATGCCTCCTGCTCATATTTTAAGCAACACATAAGCCTTCCACATGTTCCAGATATTTTTGTAGGATTAAGCGATAACCCTTGTTCCTTTGCCATTCTAATAGATACAGGTTGAAACTCTCCTAAAAAAGAATTACAGCAAAACGGTCTGCCACAAATACCAAGGCCACCTATCATTTTAGACTCATCTCTTACACCTATCTGCCTTAATTCAATTCTAGTTCTAAACACAGCCGCCAAATCTTTTACTAATTCTCTAAAATCAACTCTTCCTTCAGCTGTAAAATAAAATAAAATTTTACTATTATCAAAAGTATATTCTACATCTATAAGTTTCATGCCAAGCTTATGTTTATTGATTTTCTTCAAACAAATATTAAAAGCTTCTTTTTCTTTTTTTTCATTATCCTTAATCTTTTTAAGATCAGATTCATTCGCAACCCTAATTATTTTCTTCAACGGGTGCGTAACCTGTTCATCATTTATCTCCTTTGCTTCCATAGCAATAAAACCACATTCTATTCCCCTTGCAGTTTCAACAATTACCTTATCGCCAACTTTTAAAGGTTTTTCATCAGGTTTAAAATAATAAACCTTGCCTACCTCTTTAAATCTTACTCCTATTACTTCTGCCATAGCAATCTCCTCTATAATCAACTCCCCTACTATAAAACAGGGAACTAAAACTTACATAACCAAACAGCGCCTCAAATTTGCACACATTGTTGAAATCAATAAGTTCATATTTGCATTTTGTTCAAGCATTAATTTTGTTTGTTCAAGTACATCAATGGATTTAATTAACGATAATTTTGTTAACCTTGCAGATAAAACTTTTGATTCTCCTGCAAAAACTTCATTTTTAACCTCTACCCCAAAAGCTTCTCTAACCGCTTCGTTAAAAATATCAATTAAGATATCTAAAACATTTTTTAAAAGCAATTTATCTTTTATGAGCGGGGATGTCGCCGTCAAAATTTCCCATTCAGTTGTAGAGATCAATCCATTTACTATCCCTTTAACACAGGTCTCTACTTTTTTATCATACATTTTATTTTCATTAAATTCAAATGAAAATATCTGGCATCTTGATCTAATAGTTTGAAGCAAATTTTTTGAGGATTTACACATCAGTATAAACACAACACTCTTAGGTGGTTCCTCAAGTACCTTAAGCAAAGCATTCTGCGCCGCAACTGTCATATTATCGGCATAATCAAGAATATAAACCTTATAATTAGATTCATTCGGTATTATAAAAGCATCTTGCCTCAATTCCCTAATCTTATCGATGTGAAAAGATTTCGCCAAGCCATCATCCCCAACCTTTATAACATCAGGATGGTTATCAGTAAATATTTTATTGCAGCTACTGCAATTAAAGCATGGCTTTTGGTTATTATCCTTACACATTAAAAAGGCTGATATTACTCTTGCTATACCTAATCTAATCTCATCTTCTTCACTCGAAAATCCCTCAATTATTATCGCATGAGGTATTCTTTTGTCCTTAAAATTATTGAGAATTTTTTCGTTTAAAGAATACTTTTTTAAAAGATTTTTAAAATCCATAACTCATTTACCCCTGAGAAAATCAAACAATACAAAAACCTTTCCTCTTAGACCTTCTCATAATGTTCAACATTTAACACAAAAATCGTTGCTCCACCAACAGTAATCTCTATAGGAAAAGACGTATACATACCAACATCCATAGCTGTTGCAGAAGGTACAACTTGAGTCCTTTTGCTGCTATATTCAGTAATTATCTCAATAACTCTATTAACTTTATTATCTTCTACTCCTACTAAAAACGTAGTATTTCCGGCCTTCAGAAACCCACCAGTTGTTGCTAATTTAGTTACTTGAAAGCTTTCTGCAGTTAACGCAGACAGAACTGCTGACTGATCATCATTCCCAACAATTGCCAAAACAAGTTTCATTACAAATCCTCCAATTCAAAACGGGTAATAATTAATATTTATAATACCACTTTTATAAAAGAATAGCTATAGTTTAATAAAAGTTCTATACAGTTTCTATCTATTATTTCACCAGGCATAACAATAGGTATTCCTGGGGGGCACGGACATAATGTCTCTGCTGCAACTAACCCCACAGCGCTTTCAATTCTAACAATTTTACTTTTAGAGAAACTAGCCTTTCTTGGCGAAAGCTTTAATTCTGGTAAAAAAGGTGTGTATTCATTTAGATGTAATGGCCGTTTTTCCTTTAAATTTATTATTGCTTCTCTAAGTTTTTTAAAATCCTCATCTCTATTAAACGGTGTGGCTATTAAGACTACATAAGCATCGTTTGCATATTCCGGTTCAATTCCATTATCCCTTAAAATTTCGGCCATTTCAATTCCAGTATACCCAATATTAACCGGACTAAAACTGATCCTTACGGGGTCACAGACTCCATTAGGAAGTCTCATCCCTTTATTTAGAATAAGTTGTTTAATTTCACTTACTTTTTTCTTTAGTTCTAAAAACGATTCCTTTCCTTCACTTTTAAGCCACAATCTACATAAATCTAAACTAGCCATAATTGGATAAGACGGGCTGGTAGACCCAAACAAAGACATAGCCTCTTTTACATGAGTTACAAATCTATAGTCGTTAATATTCAGCCATGCTCCACCTGTTAGAATTGGCAATGTTTTATGTCCTGAACACGCCGTCATAGAAGCCCCTAATTTTATAGGATCCAACCTTTCTTCTAAAAACATTAAATGAGACCCATGAGCATTATCCACAATTAAAGGAACATTAAATTTATGGCATTCCTTTGATATAGATTCTATGTCTGAAATAACGCCAAAATAATCTGGACTTGTAACATAAACCGCAATAGCATCTCGATGTTTTTCTAATGCACTTTTAATATCTTCGCTTTGAATCCTACCAGGCAGAAATTCTCCAGCATTTCTACACGGACTTACCCATATAGGCTCCAACCCCAAAAGTACCATAGTATTTATTGCCGATTTATGTATTGTTCTTCCACATATTATTTTTTTCCCATTTTGCGATACTAATCTTAGCATCGCTTGTATGCATAGCGTACACCCACCTGCAGAAAATGCAGTCCTTTGCACCCCAAATAACTCAGCTGCTAATCTCTCGGCCTCAAGTATCGCCCCTTTGGGTTCGTATAAACTATCTGTATCAGGCAGTTCCGTGTAATCTAGATCTAATAGATTTCCATAGAAATTTATTGCATTGTTCTTGTGCCCAGGAGTGTGAAATGATGACCTTTTAAACAATTTATGATTATTAAGAGCATTAAAAAGCGGCAAATCACTTTTTTTATTCACCAACATCCCCCTAACAATTAAACAGAAATAAAGGCCGGATACGGTTTACTTAACCAATCCGGCCCTTATATTTCAGAATTCCAAAAATAAATTAACACTATTGAATTGAGCAATCTAAATAGTGCTCTAAATCCTCTTCATCTTTTTTCTTTTTGTTAAGAAATGTAATTACAGCAACTGCTGCAGCTGTAATGGCTGCGGCTGCGGTTATAACAGAAATTACTATTGAAAACCTGCTAAACTTTTTCATATGAGCACCTCCAAAATTTATTCGTAACATTATAATATTTATATATAAGTATAATATACAATTTTTCAAGAAAAGTCAACAAACAACATGTCGAACTTAAACCAAGTACTTATTTTCTGAAACATCAAACAATCCCCTAGTTGTTATTCTTATCTCAGGTATAACAGGCAAGGCTAAAAAAGACAAAGTTGTAAAAGGATCTATATCCCTTGAAACACCCATCTTATACGCTATATCTTTAATTTCATGCGCTACCAATGTTACCTTTTCAAACGGCTCCTGAGTCATGAGACCCATCACAGGAAGTGGCAATGTTTTAACAACTTTACCATTACTTACTAAAGTATAGCCTCCTTTAGTACTAATTAATTCCTTAGCTGCCATAATTATATCATCATCATTATCTCCAACAACAATCATATTATGCGAATCATGCGAAACCGTCGACGCTATAGCTCCTCCTGATATTCCAAACCCTAACACCGCACCAACACCTAAGTTGCCTGTTTCTTTATGACGTTCAACTATCAAAACTTTATTATATTCGCTGTTTGGCTTGAATATTCCATCACTTTCTGGGAGCCTGCACATTACTTTCTTGGTAAGAATTTGTCCACCAACAACTTTAATTACAGGTAACTCACTTCTTTTAATCCTATACTGTATATCCTCTTTTCCAAAAGGTTTAATATGAATACTATTAGTAAGTTTTGACGATGGTTCTTTTTCTTTCAATTTATTTTTAACATCTACAATATTTCCCTTAAAATAAACAGACTCTATATCTACAGTATTTAAATCATTCATAACAATAATATCTGCCTGATACCCAGGGGCTATTGCTCCTAAATTATTGAGTTTATATGTCCTTGCTGCATTAATAGTAGCCATACAAATAGCTTTAATAGGGTCCAAACCTAAATTAATTGCTTTTCTTACACAATTGCTAATATGGCCCTCTCTTATTATATCATCTATATGCCTATCGTCTGTACAAAAGCAAAAACTTCTTGTATCTAATTTATTTTTTATTATTCCTTTAACTATATTTTCAAGATTTTTTGCAGCAGACCCTTCTCTAATATGCACCTGCATACCTATTCTTGCTTCTTTTAAAGCATAATTAAATTCCGTACACTCATGGTCCGTGCTTATACCAGCAAGTCTATATGCATTAAGCTCAAACTCATTTAGACCTGATGCATGTCCATCACAAATATCAAACAAGTTCAACTTTTTATGCATCTCTACGTCTGCACCTATTACTGCTGGTGCATTCATAACTTCTCCCAAACCTAATATACGTGGATTGGAAAGATAATGTTTCATCATCTCAGAATCAAACACACACCCGTTATCTTCTATTGGCAATGCTGGAACACAAGAAGGCATCATTACAAATACATTAGCGTCAACATCTTCTGTATGTTCTAGTATATAGTCTATGCCCTCTTTACCACACACATTGGCAGCCTCGTGAGGATCAGCTATGTAAGTAGTTGTTCCACAGGCCGAAGCTTCTTTAATTATCTGCGGTGGAGAAAGCAGAGTAGATTCAAAATGCAAATGTGAATCTATAAACCCCGGTACGAGATATTTTCCTTTAATATCAATTTCCTTTTTTCCTTTATAGCTACCTACTCCAGCTATAATACCTTCACAAATAGCAACGTCTGCTTCGATGATTTCACTGGTAAAAACATTAACGACTAAAGCATTCTTAAAAACTAGATCTGCCTTTTCTTCCCCCAAAGATACTTTAGAAATCTTACGGTATAAGTCAATATCCATGCGAATACACCCCACTTAAAATAATGATTTCTAATATAATATCATTGTCAAACTATATAAATCAATATCATTTTGTTAAATTAATATTATTAACTAATTTTATCTTTAACCAACTCTGGGTTCATTCTACTGTAATGAAATATGTACTGTTGCGCTATTCCAGCATAATGTCCGAAATCTTCAGGACACATTCCAGTAAACAGTTCCCTCATAGCTCTCTTCATCCATACGTCCATCGGGAAAGCCTCTAATCTATGAAAACCATACAATAATGTGCATTCAGATACTTTCGGACCCACTCCCTTTATTTTCTGAAGTTCTAATCTGGCTAAATCTATATCCATATTTTTTATAGCTTCCAAATCAACTTCTTTTTTCACAACTTTTTTAGCTGCGTCTAATATATATCCAGCCCTAAATCCGCTTCTTAATGGTTTTAAATTATCTTCCGAAAGACTTGATAAAACGTCTGCATTTGGAAAAGAATAAATTCCGTCACAAATTTCCTCTCCAAACCCTTCACATAGTCTCGTTATTATACCTCTTATTCTTGGTATATTATTATTTTGAGAAATTATAAAAGAGCACAAAGCTTCCCAAGGATCTTGCGAGAGTATCCTAATTCCAGGAGCATAGTCACACGCTATTTTCATTGTATTATTAATGCCACTAAGATTTGATTTTACATCACTATAGTTAAGATCCAAATCAAAATATTTTCTCCAAATATTCTCAAAGTCCTCTTCTGATGTATTAATTAGAATAATTTTGTTTTCTTTTTCACAAATCTGTAAATATCTGTTGAAAGCTACACCTTGAAAAGTGTTTTCATTAATTTTCTGCCACCTGAAGCATTGTCCGCAATCGAATGTTTCCTCCAAATTAAATTCATCAAATTCAGTTATTTCTACATTCTTACCGACAAATTTATATTTCAACTTCCACACATCCTTAAATTAACTATCATTTCAACAATTATACTCTAAATTCAATATTTTTTACAGCCTAAAAGTTTGAATAAATATATTGACATACGATAAATTACATATTGTTATTAAATTATTCATAGTTTTTTTATATTTCTGATCTTGTTGAAAAAACTTTTAACCATAATTTTCAGCTATATTGGGTAGTTCTCCACACTTTCAACAGGGTTTTCAACATTCATAACAATCTTTTCAACTTTCTCATCCGAATATTCAACATTACATTCGGTATAAT
>CAKSUE010000002.1 GCA_934501135.1 uncultured Eubacteriales bacterium
TTTTCTCTTACTGATATAGGGAGTGATATATCTAGCTGTTTTGCAATCATCTTTCCCTCTTTGGTAACAGTGTAAAGTTTATCGTTATCGTTTTCAATATAAATTAATCCTTTTGAGATTAAATCAGAAAAGGCATCGCTCGCTTCGAAGTAATTTGCTAAACTATTATCTTTCAGTATCGAGATAATATCATCTTTCGATAGGCTATTATCTATTCCTGACAGAACATAGCAAATAAGAAGTTTAATGTCGTTTTTATCTGTAAGGCCTCCGGGAGCAACTCCTGCAGTAAATTTATCCAATAATATTACCTCCTAAGAATAAGATTATAATTATAGTAAGTTATATAATATTATAGCATAGTATGTTACATAAGTACATATTGGTAAATTACTTGATTATTAGTAGAGAACAGGGTTTATATTTAATGTAAATCTATAATAAATGGAAGGGAATATGGAAAGTGAAAAGGATAGTATTATGTTTATTAACTTTAATATTTGTATTTTTATCCGTAGACTATGTATCTGCAAATAGTGAATGTAGTGTATTTTTAAGAGTTTCAAGTGATCAGGTACAAAAAGGTGAGGAATTAAACCTGGGTTTGTACATAAATTCTGCATCAGACATTAATATAGCAACTTTTAGAATTAAGGTGTATTTTGATGAAACAAAACTTAAATTTAGAGGAATAGAGGCAAAGAATAATATCAATACATCTGAGTTTAAATATTATGAAGAAAATAATACAGTTACTTTAATTTACTTAGAATCTGGTGAAGGTATAAATATTAAATCTGGGGAGGAGAGCGGAATATTAGATTTTAAGTTTAAGGTTTTGGATACTGCTTCTGCTGGAACTTTGGAGTTTAGCGCAAAGATAGATGGTATTGGTGACAATAATGTAAATGAGATATTTTGTTCAGATATTTCTCCAATAAATTTTAATATATTAGATCCTGTTTATAGTAGCTGTAGGTTAAAGAGTTTAGAAGTTTCATCAGGAACTTTAGTTCCTGAATTCGATCCATATATAACTGAATATAATTTAAGTGTTCCATATGATGTAAAGAGTATTGAGGTATATGCAACTCCGCAAGATAGCTCAGACAGTGTTAGAGTAAACAGGAAAACTTTAGGCAGTGGCGGAAGTTATACGGATATTAATGTAACTGTTACTTCTCAAGATAAGAAGACTAAATTAGTTTATAAGATTACTGTTTATAGAGGAGCAAAGGATAGTTCTAGCAGCTCGAACACTTCAAATACTTCAAGAACAAGCAAGACCAGCCAATCCAGCGGATCTGGTAAATCTGGTGCGTCAAGTCCTTCTAATTCTTCAGGTAATACCTCAAGAAAGACTAATAGTTTACAAAAATCAGTTGGGTCTGAGGGAACATATACAAATGGAAACGGTGCAGAAAATTCTATATTACTCAAAAATAACACATTTTTATCTTTTATATTTGGCACATTAATCAGCGCAGTTGCTGGTATAATTATTTATATTATTTATAAATATAGACATGGTCCGAAAGGAAAACATGAAGTTGAACAACAAGTTTAGTAGGTGAGGTTTTGAAAAGTAATATTTATTATTCAGTATATCATTGCTTGTATGATAATATTGATAATGAGGATAGTGTATTATCAGATATTAGAAAAAAGTATTTTGAGACAGGTTCAGAAATAAAAAATAAAATAACTAAGGAAATAAATTCTAAGATATACAAATATTCTTATCATCTTAAGTATGGGCAACCATTAAAATGGAAAAAGATGTACAATAATATTTTGTTAGAAAAGAGTCAGCCGGGTAATAATGGTGCTTATAGTATTGTTACTTATGGAGAAAGTAGAAGAGTAATTAAAGTTACATATTATTCGTGGGAACATGAATGGATAAAATCAGAGTATTTTGAAATAAATGATACAAAAAAGAATCCATCTGTAATATTAATTCCAGACAACGAATACGATAAAATAAAAATTTATTATAAGAAAAGTAATTGTGAACCTAAAACTATCGAAATGATAAAATGTGAATTACCTTTTGAAAAAATTGAACTGTATATTAAAAATTTTGATGTTGAATACTTAGTTTGCGATACGTATGATGGAGTACTTTTTTATTGTGAACCTAGTATAAAAAATGAAATAATTAACTTTAGTGATAGAGCGATAAATAACGTTGATGCTTTAGATTATAAAAGGACTGTTATTCCATATGAGACAATCAGCGCTATTGAGAAAGAGGAAAATTTAATAGATTCTTTAAATGAGGAAATTAAAATAGATTTGAATCTTGATTCTGAAATTTTGGACCATACAGAAAAGCTAGACTGTAAATGTGAGGACAAGTATTTTTATATTGGATCAATAAAGAATAGTTTAAGGAATGGAAAAGGAAGAACAGCAAAGCCAAATGGAAAAACTATTTATGAGGGTATGTATAAAAATGGAAAACGTGATGGCTTTGGCGCTTTGTACTATACTAACGACGATCTGTGCTATGTTGGAGAGTGGAAAGATAATAAAAGAGATGGAGTAGGAGTTTCATTTAATAATAATCAAAGTACTATACATGTAGGTACTTGGGAAAATGATAAGTTACATGGTATTGGAACTAAATTCGATAAATCTGGTAATATTATATTTTCAGGTGTTTCGGATAATGGAAAAATTAATGGTGCAGGTATAAGATATAATCCAGAGTCTAATAACTATATTATTGAACAGTGGGATAATGGCGTTTTAAAAAATAAAGCCACAGAATTTAGTCCAGAAGGAAAGCTCTTGTATTATGGGGAAATTAAGGACTTCAAAAGACATGGCTATGGTGTACAGTATAACGATGATGGCGGCATTATTTACGAAGGATATTGGGAAAATAACCATTATAATGGTAATGGAACTATATTATATAAAGACCATAAGTATACTGGATTATTTAAAGACTCTAAACCTTACGGTAAAGGTACTATACTTATGAAAGATGGCACAAAGATACAAGGCATATTTTTAAACACTCAAATGGATGAGTGCGATAAAATTAAATTCGAAAATAATATAGAATATTATTTTATTCATTCAGTATAAATAGCAGTGGTATTAAAAATCTGTTTAAAGAGGTGCCATTATGCAAAAAATAAAAGTTGAATTAACAAAGGTTCCCAAAGTAAAGCCGAAAGACCAAAATATGTTGGGATTTGGTAAAATATTTACGGACCATATGTTTATTATGGACTATGACACCGGTATAGGATGGCATGATCCTAGAATTGTTCCTTACGGGAATATAGAGCTTAATCCGGCAGCTATGTGTTTACACTATGGGCAGGAAGTTTTTGAAGGCCTTAAGGCATATAAATTTAAAGACAATAGAATTCTTTTGTTTAGACCCTTAAAAAATATGAAACGCATGAATATTTCTAACGATAGGCTTTGTATTCCCAGACTTGATGAGGCTTTTTGTGTTGAGGCTATAAAGACATTAGTATCTGTAGATAAAGATTGGGTACCTGATTTAGAAGGGACCTCTTTATATATCAGACCATTTATAATATCAGTTGACCCATTTTTAGGTGTGCATCCTGCAGACCATTTAAAATTTATTATTATTTGTTCTCCTGTAGGTGCATATTATCCGCAGGGCATAGATCCTGTGAATATTTATGTTGAGACAAATTACGTAAGAGCAGTTAAAGGTGGCATGGGCTTTGCAAAAACAGCTGGTAACTATGCAGCATCACTTAAAGCACAAGATGAAGCGGAAAAACAAAATTACACTCAAGTTTTATGGCTCGATGGAGTAGAAAGAAAGTATATTGAAGAAGTAGGGACTATGAATGTATTTTTTGTAATAGGAGATGAAGTTATTACCCCATCTCTACAAGGTTCTATACTTCCGGGAATAACACGGATGTCTGTAATAGAATTGACAAAATTATGGGGATATAAAGTTAAAGAAAGAAAAATATCCATTGAAGAGGTTTATGATGCATATATTTCTGGGACTTTAAAAGAGGCTTTCGGGACTGGTACAGCAGCAGTTGTTTCACCGATAGGAAAGCTTAAGTGGAATGATAATATTATGATGATAAATAATGGCAAGACTGGTGAACTAGCAAGAAAAGTTTATAATAGCTTAACAGATATTCAATGGGGAAAAGTAGAAGATGATATGAACTGGATTACTGAAGTTTAATAAAATTTATAGTTTGCTAAATTTATTAATATATTTTAAGTTATATATTAACAAAAAGATGGATAATAATATGTCCATCTTTTTAAGTTACTTAAATATTTATTATAATATTTACAAAAAAGTGATAAAATTAGATGTAAAATAAATAAAAGTGTTGACATTGAGTAAATTATAGGGTATGATACAAATGTTGCTGAAGTAGGTTTAAGAGGTGTTTCAATGCAAAGAAGAAAAAAAGAAACAGATTTGTCAGTCTTAGATGATGGTAAATTAGCCTGCTTGGTACAAAAGGGAAATGAAGATGCTTTTGATGAATTAATGTCTAGATATATTTTTTTAATTAAATCTAAGGTGTTTGATTATAGAAATTCTGGAATTGATTATGATGATCTGCTTCAAGAAGGGTTATTAGGTCTTCTAAATGCAGCAAAAACATTCGATCCGTTGGAAAAAGCCAGCTTTAAAACTTATGCTGGGGTATGTATTAAAAGAAGAATTCACACATTATGCAGGTCGGCTACAAGGCAGAAAAGGGTCCCTTTAAAAAATTTGATTTCTTTAGATGAGAATGAAGAAGACTTTAGACCTGAGGTTTTTAATAATCCGGAAGAAATGTTTATAAAAAAGGAAGAGGAGGAATTAAGAGATTTTAAAATAAAGAAGGTTTTATCGGGCCTAGAGCTTAAAGTTTTGTATATGTATATTAGTGGCAATTCTTATAGTGAAATATCAGATAAACTTAATGTTACTCCTAAGTCTGTTGATAATGCTCTTCAACGGATTAGAAAAAAATTAAAGGAAATTAAATAATTGAATTATGCCCAGATAGCTTAAGTAGAGCGTTGGTTTCAAAGGCGACGGTGCGAGTCCGTCTAAGGGCAAATATTTTTAATCCAAAGCGAGGTATATTAAATGTACGAAGACAAAACTCTCATTTGCAAGGAATGTGGCGCTGAATTCACTTTCACAGCAGGTGAACAAGAATTTTATGAATCAAAAGGGTTCGTAAATGAACCACAGAGATGTAAGGCATGCCGTGATTCACGTAAAAATGCTGCTAAAATGAATCGCGAAATGTTTGTAGCAAAATGTGCTTCTTGTGGACAAGAAGCTAAAGTTCCTTTTAGACCACGTGAAGACCGTCCAGTATATTGCAGCGAATGTTTTGCAAAAATGAGAGAAGAAGCATAGATTTTTATGCGAGAAAACACCCCGGATTTTCCGGGGCGTTTTTTTATTTCATGTTTGATTCATACTGCTCAATCATTTTTTTAACCATCTGTCCGCCAACAGAACCGGCTTCTCTGGATGTTAAATGACCATTATAGCCTTGTTTAAGATTAACTCCGACTTCATTTGCAGCTTCCATCTTGAATTTATCAAGAGCTTCTCTTGCTTCTGGTACAACTACTGAATTCTTAGACATTTTTATACACTCCTTTTATTAGCCGTTTTTAATTTTATTTGCGTTTGCAATTATAGTTTGTGCATTGAGTACATTTTTATTATTGGAAATTTATTCATTGTGTTGACGCTTTAAAAAATGAAAATAAGTGTATTTTTTACTAAATTTTTATATAAATTTATTTTAAATATAGTTGACAAAGTATGGCTGATGTGTTATTATACAAGTCGTAGCTCTGCTATGGAGAGGTGTCCGAGTGGTTTAAGGAGCTAGTCTTGAAAACTAGTGATCCCGCAAGGGACCAAGGGTTCGAATCCCTTCCTCTCCGCCATTTTTATTGTTTTATCAAATTTGGAGAAGTACTCAAGTGGTGAAGAGGCTCCCCTGCTAAGGGAGTAGGTCGGGTAACTGGCGCGAGGGTTCAAATCCCTCCTTCTCCGCCAAATTAAGAATTCGACATATTAACCGCCTATCGTACTTGTGATTATGATAGGTGGTTTTTATTTGTTGTAAATATAATCTTTTAAAATTTGTATTTTGCAGTTTTTAGTTTAAAACGATAAGCTGATATTATAGAATAAGAGGGATTGATAAATGAAAGAAAAATCAATTATTGATTTAAAAAATATATCTAAACAGTTTGATGGGGAAACAGTTCTTAAAAATTTTAATTTGTACATAAAAGATGGAGAATTTGTTACAATATTAGGTCCATCGGGCTGCGGGAAAACCACTATTCTTAGAATTATAGGTGGATTTATTAAGCCAGATAGTGGAGACGTTTTATTTAATGGCAAAAGAATTAATGATCTTCCTGCACATAAAAGAACCGTTAATACTATATTTCAAAAATATGCTTTATTTCCTCATTTAAACGTGTATGAAAATATTGCATTTGGGATGAGAATTCAGAAAAAATCTGAAAGTGAAATAAGAGATACTGTTAAAGAAATGCTTAGAATGGTTAACTTAAGCGACTTTTCAAACAGAAATATTAATAGTCTTTCTGGAGGTCAGCAACAAAGAATTGCAATAGCTAGAGCTCTTGCCAATAGACCTAAAGTTTTACTTTTGGATGAACCGTTAGGAGCTCTGGATTTAAAGCTTAGAAAAGATATGCAAGCGGAACTTAAGAATATACAACATCAGACAGGAATTACATTCATATTTGTTACTCATGATCAAGAAGAGGCTTTATCTATGTCTGATACTGTTGTTGTAATGAATAAGGGAGAAATTCAACAGATAGGAACTCCTAAAGATATATATAATGAACCTGAGAACGCATTTGTAGCAGACTTTATTGGTGAAAGCAATATAATCGCTGGGATAATGAAAGAGGATTATATTGTTGAATTTGCTGGAAGAAGGTTTGAGTGTTTAGATTGGGGCTTCTCAGAGAATGAGTATGTTGATGTAGTAGTAAGACCTGAAGATATAGAGATTGTTTCTCCAGAGAAAGGTCATATATCAGGGGTAGTAACATCTGTTACATTTAAAGGTGTCCATAATGAAATAATAGTAGATGTTGAGGGATTTAAATGGATGATTCAATCAACGGAGTTTCAAGAACCGGGTGATATAATTGGATTAATACTACAGCCTAATGATATTCATATAATGAAAAAATCCAATTATTCTAATGAAGTTGGAGACTATAGTGCGTTTAGTGATGAAATGTATGAAGAACAGCGCAATGCGAATAGTTGAAAATAATTACTTAAGGTAAAAGGAAGGATAGTAAAATTATGAAACCCAAAATTGCTGCTGTTCCATACATAATTTGGATGGCTATATTTATTGTTGTACCTATGCTTTTAATAATCATATTTTCATTTACTAATGATAATGGTAATTTCACGTTTGATAATATAATAAAAGTAACAGATTATTCTGGTGTTTTTTTAAGATCAATTTGGCTTGGTGCAATAGCAACTTTAATATGTCTTTTAATAGGCTATCCGTTAGCATTTATAATATCTAGATTAGATACAAGGAATCAAAATATACTCATTATGTTTATAATGCTTCCTATGTGGATGAATTTTTTATTAAGAACATATGCGTGGATGACTTTACTTGAAAATAATGGCTTTATTAATAGATTTTTATCTTTATTTGGTGTGCCTCAATTGAATTTGATAAATACCCAAGGAGCTGTTGTTTTAGGGATGGTTTATAATTTTTTACCATATATGATTTTACCAATATATTCGGTTATGACGAAAATAGATTCAAAAATTATTGAAGCAGCAGAAGATTTAGGTGCGGGAAGAAGAAAAGTTTTTTCAAAAATACTTTTTCCATTAAGTATACCTGGTATTATATCTGGAGTAACCATGGTTTTTGTACCGGCCGTTAGTACTTTTATTATATCTAAAATGCTTGGTGGAGGAGCAAATTTGCTTATTGGCGATTTAATAGATATGCAATTTTTAGGAAACTCATACAATCCTCATCTAGGTTCTGCTATATCATTGATATTAATGATTTTGATTATGATATGTTTAGGAATTATGAATCAGTTTGATGATGATGAAAGAGGAGGAATAATTTTATGAAAACAGTTTCAAAGATTTATTCTTCCCTGGTATTTATATTTCTTTATGCTCCTATATTAGTGCTGATAATATTTTCCTTTAACAATTCTAAAAGTCGTGTTTCATGGTCAGGCTTTACATTTAAATGGTATAAGATGCTTTTTGAAGATGAGCAGATTCTAATGGCACTTTCTAATACATTGATAATAGCTATTTTATCAGCTATATTTGCAACTGTAATAGGAACTGTTGCTGCAATTGGAATAATGAACTTAAACAAATGGGTTAAAAGAGCTGTTATGAATATGACAAATATCCCTATGGCTAATCCAGAAATCGTAACAGGTGTTTCTTTAATGCTATTATTTGTATTTTTATATGAGAATTTTAACATCTTAAAGCCGGGTATGGTTACTCTAATTTTAGCTCATATAACTTTTTGTTTGCCTTATGTAATACTTTCTGTTATGCCAAAATTAAGGCAAATGGATTCACATCTATATGAAGCTGCACAAGACTTAGGCTGTCCACCTGTTAAGTCATTTTTTAAAGTTGTATTACCAGAAATAACGCCAGGAATAGTAACTGGTATGATGATGTCGTTTACTTTATCAATAGACGATTTTGTAATAAGTTATTTTGTAAGTGGAACAACTCAAACTCTTCCAATAGCAATATATTCTATGACGAGAAAAATAGTAAGCCCAGAAATAAATGCACTTTCAACTTTGCTTTTTGCTGTAATACTTGTGCTTCTAATTATTATAAATATGAGGCAAATAAATGAAAAGAAGATGGAACTAAAAACAAAACAAAAAGGAGCTAGCATTAAATGAAAATAAAAATTTTTGCAACAATTGTTTTATTAATGTTTTTAGGTACATTTTCTCTAACAACGTTTGCAGAGCCAAACAATGTAACAATTAATGTTTATAATTGGGGAGAGTATATATCAGACGGAACAAACGGAAGTATAGACACCAATGCTGAATTTACAAGAAGAACTGGTATAAATGTACATTACACTACTTTTCAAAGTAATGAAGAGATGTTTGCAAAGTTGGCAAGCGGTGGTGCAGATTATGATGTTATTATCCCGTCAGATTATATGATTAGTAAGTTGATTGAAAATAATATGCTTGCAAAACTCGATTTTAATAATATTCCTAACTTTTCACTTATTGATGAAAAAATGTTAAATCCAGAGTATGATGTTACAAATGAGTATTCGGTACCATATACATGGGGAACGGTTGGAATATTTTATAATAAAAATAAAGTAGCCGAAACAGAAGATAAGATAGGCTGGGATATCCTCTGGAACCCTAAATATAAAGGTCAAATACTTATGTTTGATAATTCCAGAGATGCGTTTGGTATATCACTCATAAGGCTGGGAAGATCTGTAAATAGTATAAATGAACAGGACTGGTATGATGCTGCAAAAGAGTTAACTGAACAAAAACCTTTTGTTCAAGCATATGTTATGGATCAAATCTTTGATAAAATGGGTAACGGAGAGGCAGCGCTTGCACCATATTATGCAGGTGATGCAGTTGTATTAGTTGAAGAGAATCCTAATATAGGTTTTGTTATACCTAAAGAAGGGACTACAAAATTTGTTGATGCTATGTGTATTCCTGCAGATTCTAAGAATAAAAAAGAGGCAGAAGCGTATATAAATTTTATGTGTGAAACATATATAGCAAAGGCAAATATAGAACATATAGGATACTCAACACCTCAAAAAGAAGTGTTTAGGCAGCTGGACAAAGAAATAATTGAAAATGAAATATTTTATCCAAGTGATGAGGTTTTAAGCAAGGCGGAGGTTTTTAAAAATTTGCCAGATAATATAAATAGCTTACTAGACAATTTATGGGTAGAAGTTAAAACAGGACAAAAAGGAAATACTAGTGCATTAATAGCCGTATTTTTTGGTTTTGTGTTGCTATATATCTTTATAGTTGTTTATAAAAAAATGCGTGCTAAAAATGGTAGATAGTATCCAAACTTTGTAGTGTTATATAAGTATTCGCTAATATATTTTTGGAGTGTGACATTATGGAAACACGTATAGTTGAGATCGCTGAGAGGATCAGAGGATTAAGAGAGATGATGGAAATAAGTCGGGAAGAAATGTCTGAATTTACCGGTGTGACTTTAGAAGAGTATATAACTTATGAAAATGCAATGAACGATTTTAACTTCACTTTCTTATACAAATGTGCAGATAGGTTTGGTGTTGATATAGTAGAACTATTAACAGGCGAAAATCCACACCTTTCGTTTTATTCTATTGTGAGAGCGGGAAAAGGACTAGATATGAAACGAAGAGAAGGATTTAAATATGAACATTTATCATATAGATTTAAAGGGAAAACTGCAGAGACATTTTTAGTAACAGCACCGTATATCGATGCAGAACAAGATGAACCTATTGTTTTATCTAAGCATGACGGGCAAGAGTTTGATTATGTGATTTCGGGTAGTCTTAAAGTGCAAATGGAGGGCCATACAGAAATTTTAAAAGAGGGTGACGCAATATATTATGATTCTGGTAGAGGACACGGTATGATAGCCACCGGGGGCAAAGACTGTGAATTCCTTGCAGTTGTTATTAAAAATCAATAAAGGGGCGAGTTAAGTGATTAACATTCATCAAAAGTTTTGTAAAGAGACCTTTTACTCAGGAAGTCTAATTAATTTTGAACCAATATATGAAGAATCATTCAACTTTGCTTACGATGTTATTGATGCAATAGCCTCTGTTACACCAGATAAACGGGCAATGGTGTGGTGTAATGATAAAGGTGAAGAACATACATTTACATTTTCTGATATAAGTAAATACAGCAATATGGCGGCCAATATGTTTTTATCCCTTGGAGTAAAAAGAGGAGATAAGGTAATGCTTGTATTAAAACGACATTATCAATTTTGGTTTGCTGTTTTGGGGTTACATAAGATAGGTGCTATAGCGGTTCCTGCAGTTAATCAGCTAACAAAAAAAGATTTTCTGTATAGATTTAAAACAGCTAAGATACAGGCATTAGTTTGTACTGTTGACGGTGACGTTATTGATCACGCTGAAGAAGCAATTTCTGAATATAATGGACTGAAATTTATAATGTCTGTTAACGGAAAAAGAAAAGGTTGGAAATGCTTTGACGAAGATATAAAAGAATATTCTAAACAACTTAATAGGCATGAAACAAAATGTACAGATCCAATGCTTCTGTATTTCACATCTGGGACAACAGGTATGCCTAAAATGGTATGTCATGATTTTACTTATCCGCTTGGACATATTGTGACAGCCAAATACTGGCAAAATGTTATCCCAGATGGCCTTCATTTAACTATATCAGATACAGGTTGGTTAAAGTCTATGTGGGGAAAACTTTATGGTCAATGGTTTATGGAAGCGGGAATTTTTGTATGTGATTTTGACAAATTTAATCCCTCAGATCTATTACCTCTGTTTTCAAAATATCAAATAACAACATTTTGTGCCCCACCTACAATGTTTCGTTTTTTCATAAAGGAAAACCTACGTAAATATGATTTATCATCGTTAAGACATGTCACGATTGCCGGAGAAGCATTGAACCCCGAGATTTTTAAAAGATTTTATGAAATAACAGGGATTAAGCTTATGGAAGGCTTCGGACAGTCGGAAACCACAGCTATTCTATTTAATCCTGTAGGGAGTGAGCCAAAACCTGGTTCAATGGGAAAACCGTCACCTGCCTATGATGTTGATATTATAGATCAAAGTGGAAATTCAGTGGAACCAGGTGAGATAGGTGAGATAGTTATAAGAACCGATAAAGGTAAACCTTGTGGTATGTTTAACGGATATTATAAAGATAAAGAGAAAACCAATTATACTTGGAATAATAATACATACCATACTGGAGACACAGCATGGAAAGATGAAGATGGGTATGTATGGTATGTTGGACGAACGGATGATATAATTAAATCATCTGGATATCGTATAGGGCCTTTTGAAATTGAAAGTGTTTTGTTGGAGCATCCGTCTGTTTTGGAAGGTGCAGTTACTGGCACACCAGATAAAATAAGGGGTCAGGTTGTAAAAGCGACTATAGTTCTTTCAAAAGGCTTTAAACCATCGGAAGAGTTAAAGAAAGAAATCCAAGATTTTGTTAAGCATCAGACAGCCCCTTATAAATATCCAAGAGTTATTGAATTTGTTGATACTCTTCCTAAAACAGTAACAGGAAAAATAAGAAGATCGTCTATACGTGAAAATGATATATAAAAAGTAAGGGAGAATAAAAATGGTAAATGTGAAATTAAAAGATGATATTATTAAGCAATATGAAAATGGTACTACAGTATCTGATATAGCTAAGTCACTTGGTATGGGACTTTATAAAGCAGCATGTGCAGGAAAGATTAATGGTAAGTTAGTTGACCTTAGAACGCCAGTAGAAGAAGATTGTGAATTATCTATATTAACATTTGAAGATGCAGAGGGAAAGGGTGCATATTGGCATACAACTTCTCACATAATGGCTCAAGCAGTCAAAAGGCTATTCCCTAATGCTATTCTTGCTATTGGACCTTCTATTGATAAAGGATTTTATTATGATTTTGATTTAGAAAACCCTTTAACACCAGAAGATTTAATAAAAATAGAATCTGAAATGAAAAAAATTATAAAAGAAAATTTACCAATAGAAAAATTTGAGCTTGAACCTAAAGAAGCTATTGAACTGATGCAAAAGGATAATCAGATTTATAAAGTAGAGCTGATTAATGAACATTCATCTAAAGGAGAAAAGATATCTTTTTATAGACAGGGAGATTTTGTTGATTTATGTGCAGGGCCTCATTTAATGTCCACAGGAAGAGTAAAATCCTTTAAGCTCACAAGCTGTACAGGTGCCTACTGGAGAGGAAACTCCAAAAACAAAATGCTTCAGAGGGTATATGGAATTTCATTCCCGAAATCTTCTGAGCTTAATGCATATTTAGAAGCGGTTGAAGAAGCTAAAAAAAGAGATCACAATAAAATAGGCAGGGAATTAGGATTCTTCACAACTGTAGATTATATAGGACAGGGGTTGCCTATTTTACTGCCAAAAGGATCTAAAGTTATACAGATTCTTCAAAGGTTTGTTGAGGATGAGGAAGAAAAGAGAGGATATTTACTCACAAAAACGCCTTTCATGGCAAAAAGTGATTTTTATAAGATATCAGGACATTGGTATCACTACAAAGAAAATATGTTTATTCTTGGCGATGAAGAAAAAGACAATGAAGTTTTTGCCCTAAGACCCATGACTTGTCCATTTCAATTTCAAACTTACTTAGCCAAAAAAAGAAGCTATAGAGATTTACCAATGAGACTAAATGAAACCTCAACTTTGTTTAGAAATGAAGCTAGTGGAGAAATGCATGGCCTTATTCGTGTTAGACAGTTTACAATTTCGGAAGGGCACATAGCATGCACACCAGACCAACTTGAAAGTGAATTCGCTGGATGTGTTGAACTTGCAACTTATATACTTAAGACTTTAGGCCTTAATGAAGATGTTTGGTATAGATTTTCAAAATGGGACGAAAACAATAAAGAAAAGTATATAGGAAGTGCTGAAGAATGGGAAATGGTTCAAAATAGAATGCGCGGTATTTTGGATGATCTGAATATTGATTATACAGAGGCAGATGGAGAAGCAGCGTTTTACGGACCAAAGCTTGATATACAAATTAAAAATGTACATGGCAAGGAAGACACATTAGTAACTGTTCAAGTTGATTTTCAACTTGCCAAAAGGTTTGAAATGTCGTATATAGATGCTGATGGTAAGAGCAAGTATCCATATGTTATACATAGGACATCTTTAGGCTGTTACGAAAGAACTTTAGCTCTCTTAATTGAGAAATATGCAGGTGCACTTCCAGTTTGGCTAATGCCTGAACAAGTAAGAATTCTTCCTATAAGTGATAGATTACAAGAAAATGCCTTAGAAGTCGAAAGACTATTAAAAGAATATGGAATTAGAGTAACTACAGATACAAGAAATGAAAAAGTAGGATATAAGATAAGGGAGGCCCAGCTTGAAAAAATTCCTTATATGCTTATTGTTGGAGATAAAGAAGTTGAATCAGGCACAGTATCTGTAAGAGGAAGAAAAGACGGAGATATTGGTTCAATGACTGTGGAGGATTTCGCAAATAAAATTTTAGATGAAATAACAAACAAGAGTATATAATAAGCAGGAGCAATTATATGTCTAAAAACCTAACATCTAAAATTGAGAGCATGATGCCGCGATTTTCAAAAGGGCAAAAGCTCATAGCAAGTTATATTATAGAAAATTATGATAAAGCAGCATTTATGACCGCCTTAAAACTAGGAGAAACTGTTGGTGTAAGTGAATCCACAGTTGTAAGATTTGCATATGAAATAGGATTTGATGGTTATCCAAAGCTTCAAAAGGCTATTCAGGAAATGATTAGAAATAAACTTACATCTTTACAAAGAATTGAGGTTACAGAATCGAGAATAGGTAATAGTGATATACTTGATTCTGTTCTTAGCCATGATATAGATAAAATAAAAAGAACTTTAGATGAAGTTTCTCGTAAAGACTTTTATGCTGCTGTTGATTCAATAGTATCAGCAAGAAAAATATATATTTTGGCGGCAAGAAGCTCAGCGGCACTTGCAAACTTTTTAGGGTTTTATTTTAATCTTATATTTGATAATGTTCTTGTTGTAAAGGCAACAAGTGAGACTGAAATATATGAACAACTATTTAGAATATCTAAAGAAGACATAATAATAGGAATAAGTTTTCCAAGATATTCAAGAATAGCAGTAAAAGCCATAGAATTTGCTTCAGATAGAGGAGCATCTGTAATATCAATGACAGATTGTCTGGATTCTCCCATGGTAAAGCCTGCAGACCATGTCATTTTGGCACGAAGTGATATGGCATCAATAGTAGATTCTTTAGTTGCACCACTTAGTATGATAAATGCATTAATTGTAGCAACTGCGTTAAAGAAAAAAAGGGACGTTATAAATACTTTTAGAGAACTCGAAAATTTATGGGAACAGTATGAGGTTTATGAAAAGGCTGATGGTGAAGAATTTTGAAAAATAAGGTAGATGT
>CAKSUE010000003.1 GCA_934501135.1 uncultured Eubacteriales bacterium
GTGTAAAGGTAAATGAATTTGCCCTTGGCATGGGTCCTGCTATATTTAAATTCAAAAAGGGAGACACTTTATATGCTTTAAGAGTATTTCCTATTGGAGGATATTGTGCCATGGAAGGAGAAGATGAGGAAAGTAGTGATGAAGCTGCTTTTGGCAATAAAGCTGTTTGGAAACGTATCTTAATAGTTGTTGCTGGAGCAGTAATGAATATTATCTTAGGGTTTGTTTTGATGATTATTCTGCTTGTTCAAAGTAATTATTATGCTTCCACAACAATTGCTAAATTTGCAGATAATTCAACATCGCATGCTGCTGGACTTGAAGTTGGAGATAAAATAATATCTATTAATGGATATAAAATTTATACTGATAAAGATTTAGCATTTGCTTTATCTACAGATAAAGATTTTACTGTAGATATGGTTGTACTTCGTGATGGCAATTTTACTAATGTTGAAAATGTCAAATTTCCTATTGTTACAGATGAATCTGGAAAAGAAATGATATCTATGGACTTTTTCGTTATGCCAATTGAAAGAACTTTCGGATCTTTACTATCGCAATCATTTAAAACTACTGTTTCAATGGTTAGAATGGTTTGGTCGGGACTTATAGGACTCATAACAGGACAATTTGGATTTAGTGATGTAACTGGCCCTGTTGGAGCAGCGTCTGCTATTACTGATGCAGCATCTGCTGGTTTACAACAGAATTTTGTTCAAGCTTTAAATAATATAATTTTAATGATGATTATAATTACTGTTAACTTGGGAATAGTTAATCTTCTTCCACTTCCAGCTCTTGATGGTGGACGTTTAGTATTTTTAGTTATTGAAGGAATAAGAGGCAAACCTATTAATCCTAAATATGAAGGGTTTATTCATGCAGCAGGTTTTGTATTTTTACTAATTTTAATGGCTGTTATAACATTTAGTGATATTCTGAGAATTTCTACAGGTAAAGGACTTGGTGGATAATGAGGAGAAACTGTAAAAGTGTAAAAATAGGAAACGTTTGTATAGGTAAAGATGAAAAGATCTCAGTTCAATCAATGTTAAATTTTCCTGCTTATGATATACAAGGAAACATAAATCAGGCAAAGGAATTAAAAGCGGCGGGTTGCGATATAATTAGAGTGGCCGTTCCTAATTTAGAATCTGTGGAGTTGGTATATAAAATTAAGTCTTTAGTTGATATTCCATTAGTCGCAGATGTTCATTTTGACTATAAAATTGCTGTAGAATGTGCAAATGCCGGAGTTGACAAAATTAGAATAAATCCCGGGAATATTGGCGACGATAGTAGAGTAAAGGCTGTAGTTGATATATGTAAAGAAAAAAATATTCCAATTAGAATTGGTGTTAATTCTGGTTCTTTAGAAAAGGAAATCCTTGCAAAATATATGCATCCAACCCCTGAAGCACTATGTGAAAGTGCCTTATATCATGTGGCACTGCTTGAAAAGTTTGATTTTAATGATATTGTAATTTCAATAAAATCTTCTAATGTTAAAACAATGATAAAATCATATGAGTTAGTAGCCGATAAATGTAATTATCCTCTTCACTTAGGAGTTACTGAAGCAGGTACGGAAAGAATGGGAATAATTAAATCTTCAATAGGTATAGGTTCTCTTTTAGCTAAAGGAATAGGAGATACTATTAGGGTTTCTTTAACAGCAAATCCTGTAAAGGAAGTATTGGCTGGATTCGATATATTAAAAGCTTTAGGTATGAATAATAGAGGGATTCAGTTTATATCTTGCCCTACTTGCGGAAGAACAAGAATAAATTTAATTAATTTAGCAGTACAAGCTGAGAAAAGATTATCGAATTATAAAAAAGATATTAAGGTTGCTATAATGGGATGTGCAGTAAATGGCCCTGGAGAAGCAAGAGAAGCCGATATAGGCATTGCGGGAGGCAATGGAGTTGGCTTGATTTTTAAAAAAGGGAATATTATAAAAAAGGTTCCTGAAAAAGATTTAATAGACGAGCTTGTTGCAGAGATAGAGAAAATGTAAGGAATGAATCTAATTGAAAAGTTTTGGCAGTTTATTTGGGAATTATATAAATGATTCTAAATCTATATCAGATATTATTAAAGGAGAGGTAATATCTATTAATATTGATAAACTGAATAGTAAGCTCGATATAACTGTGGCGTTCTCACATTTTGTGGAGCGCCGTATGATTTTTAATGCAGAAAAGCAACTTATAAATTCAAAACTCAATGTTGATATAGTAAATATATGTCCTAAATTTCTTTCTTCTGAGTTTAAATCTGAATACTGTTATGATATTATAAAAAGACTTAGCAAAAAAAATAAGAGTATTAGTGGTATTATAAAAGATGCTGATATATCAATTAATGAAGATAAATTAGTTTTGAATTTAAAAAATGGTGGCAATGATATTTTATTAAATAAAAAATTTGATAGAATGTTATCGAACACAATAAAAGACGAATTTGGAATTGATTTAAAAGTATTATTTGAAGGTACTTTAAAAGTTGATGAAAGTAATTGCAGTTATATAAATAGAGATAAGATTAAAGCTGAAAAAGTAAAACGTGAAAGTTTAGTTGAAGAAGTTGAAATATATGAATCAAAGATAAAAGAAAAACCAAATGAAAAAAAGAAAAATTCAGTTACTGTTAATTCAATTAATATAAGAAAAGGAGAAAACCTTGTACCGCAGATACTTTTGTCGACACTTAGGCCTTTATATGGAAATATTATAAAGGGAAAACCTATACCTATTAAAAAAATTGCACCTGATTCTGGTAGCGTAATTATATGGGGAGACATTTTTTATAAAAATTTTAATGAAACTAGGGATAAAAGACGTAAAATATACACTATATATATAACAGACTACACAGGTTCAATGACTCTTAAAATTATTGAAGAGAAGGAAAAATGCAAGGCGATTGATTCAATTCAAAATGGTGAATCAATTTTAGTTCGTGGTGATATTAACTATGATAAATATGAAAGAGAAATAGTGCTAAGACCCAAAAGTATTTGCAGAGTTGATAAGCAGAAGATAACCGATGATGCAGAAGAAAAGAGAGTGGAATTACATTTACATACAAATATGTCTGCAATGGATGGTGTAAACACAGTTGATCAAATAATAAAAAGAGCTAATGAGTGGGGACATAAAGCCGTTGCAGTAACAGACCATGGTGTTGCACAAGCATTTCCTGAAGCTATGAATGCCATAAATAAAATAAAAAAAGATGGTTCAAACATGAAAATAATTTATGGTGTTGAAGCCTATTTTGTTGATGATATGGTTGAATCGGTATCAGGAGACTCAGATATGCCTATAGACGGTGAGTTTATATGTTTTGATATAGAAACAACAGGGTTGAGTGCAAAATATGAAAGGATTACAGAAATTGGTGCTGTTAGAGTAGTTAATGGGGAAATAAAGGACAAATTTTCTACTTTTGTTAATCCGCAGAAAAATATACCTCCAAAAATAACAGATATTACAGGTATAACAGATGATATGGTAAAGGATGCTCCGTTAGAATCTGAAGCTATTAAGAGTTTTTTAGAATTTTGTGGTAAATCTTCTGTTTTAGTAGCGCATAATGCACCTTTTGATATATCTTTTATTAAGGCAGCTGCAAATAGACTAAATGTGGAGTTTACTAATACTTATATAGATACTGTTCCTATGTGTAGATCAATGCTTACAGGAATAAAAAACTGTAAACTTGATACTGTTGTTTCATATTTAAAACTTCCAAGTTTTAACCATCATAGAGCAACAGATGATGCAATTGCTTTGGCTAATATTTTCATAAGTCTTATTGAAAGGCTTAAAGAGGATACTAATGCTAAAAGTACCAAAGATATAAATACTAATTTAGCGGGAACTGATATTAAAAAACTACCATCGTATCATCAAATTATATTAGTAAAAAATCAGGTTGGACTTAAAAATTTATATAAGCTTATATCAATGTCACATTTAGATTATTTTTATAAAAAACCAAGAATCCCTAAAAGTGTACTAATGGAGCATAGAGAAGGCCTTATAATAGGTAGCGCATGTGAAGCGGGTCAATTATTTAGGGCTATTGTTGCAGGCCGTCCGTTTAATGAGTTATGCGAAATAGCCTCCTTTTATGATTATCTTGAAGTGCAACCCATTGCTAACAACCAGTTTATGTTAAATAACGGTACGGCTGAAAATGAGGAAGAACTTAAAGAGTTTAACAGAACAATTATAAAAATAGCTGAAAAATTAGATATACCAGTTGTTGCAACTTGCGATGTACATTTTTTAGATCCACACGATTCTTCATACAGAAAAGTTCTTATGGCTGGATTAGGATATAGCGATGCAGACAACCAGGCACCGTTATATTTTAGAACTACACCAGAAATGCTTGAAGAATTCAAGTATTTAGGAAAAGAAAAGGCATATGAAATAGTTGTAAAAAATAGTAACTTAATTGCCGACATGGTAGATGAAGTCTCCCCTATACCACCGGGGGTTTTTCCTCCTTTTATTGAGGGTGCAGAAGAAGATTTAGTTAGAATTACATGGGAACGAACCAAAAAAATATATGGTGATCCACTACCAGATATTGTATATAAACGTTTAGAGAAAGAATTATCATCTATAACTAAACATGGATTCTCCGTTTTGTATATGACTGCTCAAAAGCTTGTTGCCGATTCAGAAGCCCATGGATATCTAGTGGGTTCCAGGGGTTCTGTTGGATCTTCATTTGTAGCAACAATGTCTGGAATTTCAGAGGTTAATCCGCTGTTTCCTCATTATATTTGCCCTAATTGTCAAAACAGTGAATTTATAACTGATGGAAGCTACGGTTCCGGGTTTGATTTGCCTGCAAAAAAATGTCCAAAGTGTGGAACTGATTATAATAGAGACGGTCATAATATCCCCTTTGAAACTTTCTTGGGATTTGATGGAGACAAAACACCTGATATAGACCTTAACTTCTCTGGAGAATACCAAAGTGATGCGCATAGATACACAGAAACTTTATTTGGCAAAAACAATGTGTTTAAGGCTGGAACTATTGCAACTATAGCGGAAAAAACTGGCATAGGATTTGTTAAAAAATATGCTGAAGAAAGATCTATAACTATGCACAAAGCCGAGGAATTTAGATTAGCATCGGGGTGTACCGGTGTAAGAAGAACAACTGGGCAGCATCCGGGAGGTATGGTTGTTGTTCCTAAAGGTATGGAGATATATGATTTCTGTCCTGTTCAAAGACCAGCAAATGACCAGTCTTCAGATAATATAACAACACATTTTGATTTCCACTCTATTCATGATACAATTTGTAAGTTAGATGAGCTTGGACATGATGTTCCATCTATATATAGGTATTTGGAAGATTATACTGGAATTTCCGTTATGGATGTATCTATGAGTGATGAAAAGGTTATGTCTTTGTTTACATCTACTGAAGCCCTTGGAGTTTCTCCGGAGGATATAGATTCGTATACCGGTACCTTTTCTTTGCCTGAAGTAGGAACGCATTTTGTTAGGCAAATGTTAATTGAAGCACAGCCTAAAACTTTTTCAGATTTACTTCAAGTATCGGGATTATCGCATGGTACAGATGTTTGGATTGGAAATGCTCAAGACCTTATTAAAGATGGAACCTGTACAATATCTGAAGTAATTGGTACTCGTGATAGTATTATGACTTATCTTCTATTAAAAGGTCTTGAACCTAAAATGGCATTTAAAATCATGGAGATAGTAAGAAAAGGTAAGGCAACTAAGCTTTTAACACAAGAACATATACAGGCAATGAAAGATCATGACGTTCCTAGTTGGTATATAGATTCATGTATGAAAATTAAATATATGTTTCCTAAAGCTCATGCTGCAGCTTATATGATATCAACTTTAAGGTTGGGATGGTATAAAGTTTATAGACCAAAAGAATATTATGCAGCATATTTTACTGTTCGAGGAGAAGATTTTGATGGTGCTTTAGTATCAAAGGGGCTAAACGCTGTTATTGAATATATGGATGAAATTAAAAGAAAAGGCAAAGAAGCAACAGCAAAAGAAAATGCAACTTATGCTACACTTCAAATTGTAAGGGAGATGCTTGCAAGAGGAATAGAGGTTTTGCCGGTTAATTTGTATAAATCTCATTCTTATAAATATTTAATAGAAGATTCAAAAATTAGGCTTCCATTTTCATCACTTTCTGGTATAGGAATTAATGCTGCTAAATGTTTACAAGATGCTAGAAAAGATGGAGAATTTATATCTATAGATGATTTACAGGTAAGAGCAAAAGCCTCTAAGGCTATAATTGAGAATCTTCAAAATGCTGGTGCGTTAAAAGGATTACCAACAAGTAGTCAAATGACATTATTTGGATAAGGTACATAGGAGGGAAACCATTGAAAATAAAACATTATCTTTTAATAATAACTTATGCAATTGTTCTGTATTTCATTTTTATAAATATAAACCAAATATGGAAGGTGATTTTAGGAATATTTGCAGTATTAGCGCCGTTTATATTTGGACTTTTTATAGCTTATATTGTTAATTTCCCTTTTAGTTTCTGTCAAGATAAACTATTTGTTGGGTTAGATAGAGTTAATAAGGGTAGGTTGAAATTTTTAAAGAAACCATTATCTTTTATATTTTCATATACATTTGTTTTAGGTGTTATTATATTTTTAATCGCAATAATTATTCCTCAAATGATAACAAGCATTACACAGTTGTTATCTAATTTTGAAAATTATGCTGCATCCGTAGAAGAAATATCAGTAGGTTTTCTAAAATTTTTAGGAGTTACTGAACAGATACTAAAGTCTATAACTAAATATATAGTTGATTTCTTTTTGGATATAGATAAATTTTTACCGCAGATTTTCGATTTTACGAAATCATTTACTATAGGAATATATAACTGGATTATTGGAATAATCGTATCTTTTTATATCTTAGGTAATAAAGATGCTTTAAAAATTCAGGCCAAAAAAATAGTTTATGCATTGTCATCAGAGAACCATGCAAATAAAATATTTAAAGTATATTATTTGAGTAGCAATATATTTGGAAAATATGTTGTAGGAACGTTATTAGACTCATTAATTGTTGGTATTCTGTGTTTTGTTGGAATGATAATATTTGGCATGCCATATGCCTTATTAATAAGTGTTGTTGTTGGAATAACTAATATAATACCTTTTTTTGGACCATTTATTGGAGGAATTCCTAGTTTCTTAATATTATTTATGATTGATCCTATGCAGGCTTTATGGTTTGCACTTTTTATACTAGTATTACAACAGATTGATGGTAATATAATAAAACCGAAAATATTGGCAAATTCTATTGGTCTTTCAGGCCTTTGGGTAATGTTTAGTGTTATAATAGGTGGAGGACTGTTTGGGATTGTCGGTATGGTTATGGGAGTGCCTCTATTTGCGGTTATATATTTAGTTGTAAGTGATATGATTAATAAAAAATTAAAAAGTAAAAATATTAATTACTTTAATAACGATAGTACAATTCAAAGTGATACACATATTAAGGAAGATTAAAATTAAAAAAGTACATAGCTCATAATAAATTTACATTTTAAAATTAAACTTATGATGTATCTCTAAATTATCATATAACTTAAAAATCTTTAATTAATAAAATATAGTTAGCAAAACTTTAAAGTTTACATATTGTTAATTATAATTATTAAAAAATGTAGTAAAATATTTTTATTATACTTAAGAGAGGTTTGGAATTGTTTGGATATATAAAGCCGTTTAAACCAGAAATGCGTATATATGAGTTTGAGATATACAAAAGTGTTTACTGCTCACTATGTAAGAGCTTAGGAAAAAATTATGGATTTTTTTCAAGATTAATGCTAAGCTACGATTGTACTTTTTTGATTTTACTAGATTTAGCATTGAAAAATGAGTGTATTAATTTTAATAAGGGACATTGTGTATTTAATCCTTTAAAAAAATGCAATTACTGTGATTATACTAAGGCTAGTTTTAAATTTGCTGGCGCTGTGTGTATTATACTTAGTTACCATAAAATTAATGATGAAATAAAGGATTCAAAATTTTTTAAAAAAATATTGGCTATTGCTATAAAACCTTTTTTTTGGCTAAGCTATAAAAAAGCCAGATCAGAATTTAACTATGTGGATGTTATAGTAAGTAATATGATGGACGCTCAGTCTGAAATTGAAAATGATAAAAATGCAAGCATCGATGAAAGTGCACTGCCATCGGCAGAAATGCTTTCTGAATTATTAGCTTTATTATCAGACGATTACAAGATTCAAAGAATTTTACGCGATTTTGGTTATTTTGTTGGAAGATGGATATATTTGGTTGATGCTTGTGACGATTTAGATAAAGATATTAAAGGCGAAAATTTTAATCCCTTTTTGATAAACTATAAGGATATGATTGATGACGAAGATATAAGCAAACATCTCAATCAAGTTCTTAATCAAACATTATATAGAGCAAATATCGCATATAATTTGTTGCCGATTTATAATTTTAAAAATATTTTAGATAATATTATGAATTTAGGGTTACCAGATATACAAAAGCAAATTTTATTTGATAGAAAAGAGAGGAAATAAAATGTCGGATCCTTATAAAGTTTTAGGAATATCCCCTTATGATACAGATGAAAAAATAAAAGCAGCCTATAAAGAGCTAGCTAAAAAATATCATCCTGATAATTATGATGGTAGCCCATTGTCTGATGTAGCGGAAGAAAAGATGAAAGAAATTAATGAGGCATATGATCAAATAATGGATGAACGAAGAAAAAATAGATCCAAAGATTATTCATATTATAATTCGGCTAATGGTTATAAAAGTAGTAGTTATAATGATGTAAGAAATTTAATTATGTCTGGTAGAATTATTGATGCTGAGCAAATACTTGATGGTATTTCTGAAAGCCAAAGAGATGCAGAGTGGTATTTTTTGAAGGGCACTGTGCTTTATAAAAAGGGATGGTTAGAAGAAGCTTATAATAATTTTAATAGAGCTTGTAATATGGATTCAGAAAATCGTGAATATAGGGCAGCGATTAACCAAATAAATAATCAAAGAAATGGATTTTATGGAGGATATAACCCAGTTGCCACTAACAGAGGATGCAGCGGGTGCGACATTTGTACATCCTTAATATGCGCTGACTGTTGTTGTGAGTGTATGGGAGGAGATTTTATAAGATGCTGTTAATTATGTTTTCTGAGGTGAGACATTTTGAAAAATAGCGGTAAAATTGCCCTCTGTGGAGTTGTGACTGCACTAAGTTTTATGTGTATGCTATTGACTGGTATAATTACTGTAGGAACATATGCATTGCCTGCATTAGCGGGCCTTTTTTTAATTATACCTAGTGTTGAAATATCTATTAAATGGTCGTTTTATGTTTATTTTGCAGTTTCTTTATTATCTATATTTATTGCCGTTGATAAGGAGGCTGCTATTATATTTGTATTATTATTTGGATATTATCCAATATTAAAATTAAAAATTGATATGTTTAAAATTAAAGTAGTTCAGTATATATTAAAAATCTTTATTAGTAGTTTATCAATGATTTTATCTTTTATAATAGCAATAAAGGTCTTAGGAATACCGGTGAAATCTTTTGAAATATTTGGCATAAATACTCCTTGGATACTATTGATTTTAGGCAACATAGTATTTCTTATGTATGACTATGCAATAAATGATATTTTTAAACTTTATAATAATAAATTTAGAAAAAAGATTAGAAAAGTATTCCATTGAAAGGAGACATAAATTTTGACAAAACGCCCCCTTTTTAAACTAAATCCTAGACTTAAATTATGTGCAGAGTATGTAAACAAAGGATCAAAAATTGTGGATATTGGAACCGATCATGCCTATCTCCCGATTTGGCTTGCTAAATCAGGAAAAATAGAAGCTGCAATAGCAGCGGATTTAAGGCAAGGGCCATTGCAAAGTGCTTACTCAAATATAGAAAAATATAATGTATCAGATAAAGTAAAAGTTAGGTTATCTGATGGTTTTGCTAATATAAACGAGGATGAATTCGATATAGCTATTTTGGCTGGTATGGGTGGAAACTTAATATGTGATATTATATCAAAATCACCTTGGCTAAAGTATAAAACACTGATTATTCAACCGATGACATCTATATTTGAACTAAGAGAATTCTTATACCAAGAAAATTATGTTGTAAACGATGAGCGAGCGGTTCAGGATGATGGAAAAGTGTATACAGTAATGCTTATTAAACCAACAGATAAAAGTGCACAATACGATGAACTCTATCCATATATCGGTTTATTATATAACAATATTGATGTTGACTCAAAAAAATACATAGAGAAAGAAATTATACATCTTAACAATAAAATAAAAGGCTTTACATCAACGCAAAATTACGAAGAAGTACAGACTTTAAATAGTATTATTAGTAAATTAAAAACCTATTTAGAAAAGGATTGTTAGAATGATAAAAGTTAAAAATATATATGAATTCATAGATAGTTTTGCTCCATTTAACGTTTCAATGGATTTTGATAATTGTGGACTATTAGTCGGAGATCTTAACTCAAATATCAAAAATGTATTGATTTCCCTCGACATAACAAATGATGTAATTGAAGAAGCGAAAAATTTAGGTGCAGGTCTAATAGTAAGTCATCATCCTGTGATATTTAAACCAATAAAAAATATTATGTTTGGATCTATTGTATATAAATTAATTGAAAATAATATCTCTGCTATATGTGCACATACCAATTTGGATATGGCAGAGGATACTGGAGTAAATACTTGTCTTGCAAATGCTTTGGAGCTTAAAAATTTAAGACCATTATCAATATACAAAAGTGAAAATTATAATAAAATTGTAGTTTTTGTTCCTGAGGCCAACTCTAAAGATGTTATTAGAGCTATGTCTAATGCTGGTGCAGGAATACTAGGAAACTATAGTGAATGTAGTTTTTCATCATCTGGTGTTGGAACATTCAAACCAAACGCAAATTCTAATCCATTTATAGGAAAAATAGGAAACTGTGCAGAAGTTGATGAATATAAAGTAGAAATGATATGTACTAAATCTAAAACTAAAAGTGTAGTAGAAGCTATGTTAAATGTTCATCCATATGAAATGCCTGCATACGATATCTTTGAGACATCTGCTATTAAACATAATGTTTCATGTGGCTTAATTGGGGATTTGGAAAATAGTTACAATGCTGATGGCTTTGCCTATTATGTAAAAAATAAATTACAATGCAACGGAATTAGGTATTTTAATTTTAATGACAATATAAAAACAGTGGCATTATGCTCCGGTGCAGGAGGAAATATGATTTCCGAAGCAATAAATAAAGGGGCAGATGCATTTATCACCGGAGAAATAAAACACCATGAAATTTTACTTGCAGAGCAGCACAATGTTTCTGTTTTTGATGCTGGGCATTTTAAAACAGAAGATATAGTTATTCGACCTCTAATAAATAAGTTAGCTGAGGAATTTAAACAGGTAAATTTTATAAAATCAAAATCATTTACAGATAAAAGTTTATATATATAAATATTGGAGGAAATATGGCACTAGATGGAGCTTTTTTGAGACATATAAAAGAAGAAATAGAAAGCAATTCTATTAATTCAAGAGTCGATAAGATATATCAACCCAATAAAGATGAACTTATACTTTTTTTAAGATCAAAAAATAATGTAAAAAAACTGCTTATTTCTTCAAGAGGAACAAACAGTGCAAGAATACATTTTACTAATCATATTCCAGAAAACCCTAAAGTACCACCTATGCTTTGCATGTTATTTAGGAAAAAATTTTGTGGAGCTAAATTAATTGCAGTACGGCAGCCATCTCTAGAACGTGTTTTGTTTTTGGATTTTAGCGCCAAAACCGAACTGTCGGAACCAATTCAGTTAACTTTAGTTGTCGAAATTATGGGCAAATATAGCAATATAATCCTTATTGATAATGAGGAGAAAATTATAGATGCCATAAAACGTGTCGATATTCAAATGTCTTCTAAAAGGCTTATACTCCCAGGAATTAAGTACAGTTTGCCGCCTGCACAAAATAAAATTTCATTATTTAACACTAAAAAAGATCAAACAATAAATGAAATTTTAGACTCGCTGAATGATGGATATTTTTCAAAATCATTATTAAAAGTTGTCCAAGGCATTTCTCCTGTAGTATGCAGAGAAATAGAAATTTTAGCTTTTAATCGTTCTGATATGCCAGTAGAAAACCTAAAAAAAGATGATCTTTTAAAGTTAAAAGATGTATTGTCTTATTTATTTGATGTTGTTAACAATAAATCTGGGACCCCGTTTTTAGTATATGATACAAATGGAAAACCTCTGGAGTTTTCGTTTATTAATATAACACAATATGGAAGTATAGGACATGTTGTTAAATATGAAACATTCTCAGAGTTACTGGACGATTTTTTCTATGAACGAGATAAAATAGAAAGAATGAGGGTAAAGTCGTTAGATATTATAAAAATATTAAATACGGCATCAGATAGGATAACAAGAAAAATAGGTATACAAAAATCAGAAATAAAAAATTGTTCGAATTTTGAACAATTTAAAGTATATGCGGATCTTATTAACTCAAATTTATATTGTATTAAAAATGGAGTTTCTTCAATAGAACTACAAAACTTCTATGAGGAAGGCACGCCAATAGTGGAAATTAAATTAGATCCATTATTGGCCGCTTCACAAAATGCTCAGAAATATTATAAAGAATATAAGAAATCGAAAACTGCTATTTCAGTTTTAAATGAGCAAATAAGAAGTTCTACAAAGGAACTAGAATATATATCAACAGTTCTTGATGAGTTACACAGAGCTTCTACTGAGTCTGAATTAGATGAAATAAGAGATGAATTATATTCTCAAGGATATTTGAAATCACCTAGGAAGAAAAGAAATAATAAAAAACTTAACCCTTTGGAGTTTCTATCTTCAAGCGGATTTAAAATCTTGGTTGGAAGAAATAACGTACAAAATGATGAATTAACATTAAAAAGGTCGGACAAAAATGATATATGGTTTCATACAAAGGAAATACCAGGTTCACATACAGTTATTTTAACGGAGGGAAAAGAGCCGTCTGAAGAAACTTTGTTTCAAGCCGCGGTAATTGCTGCATTTCACAGCAAGGCAAAAGAATCTTCTAATGTTCCTGTTGATTACACAAAAATTCGTAACGTACACAAACCAAATGGATCAAAACCTGGAATGGTAATATATGATAGGTATAACACGGTATATGTTACTCCAGATAAGAACCTTATAGAAAAGCTAAAAATTTGAGTTTGAAGAAAATGTTATATTCTGTTATAATAAAATATTATTTAGATTAGCTTATATATCTAGGGGGAACATTTATGTTGAAAGTAGAGCTAATATCATATACACCGGAGCCAGAAAAAACTATAACTGCAGCTGCAAAACTATGTTATTCAAGTGCTGATATCGATGAAATAAGAGAAAATATTAATTGTGAAAATACTGCTAGGTTCGTAGAAATGCTTTCTAATATAGGGCATGAAAGTCCAATGGAACATGTATCTTTTACTTTCGGAATACAAGGAGTATCAAGAGCGTTTTTGGCGCAGCTAACCAGACATAGGATTGCCTCATATAGTGTAAAAAGTCAGAGATATGTAAATGAAAATATGTTTGAATATGTAATACCGCCAGAAATAGAAAATATACCACAGGCAAAAAGTGAATTTATAAAAGCTATGGAAGAGGACCAAAAACATTATGAAAATATTACATCTATTTTAAAAGAAAAACATATAAAAACATTTATGGATAAAGGAATAGAAGAAACTAAAGCAAATAATATGGCAGAAAAAAAAGCTATTGAAGATGCAAGGTTTGTTCTACCAAATGCATGTGAAACTAAAATTATATGTACATTTAATGCAAGAAGCTTAAAAAACTTTTTTGCTCATAGGTGTTGTAATAGAGCTCAGTGGGAAATTAGGCAAGTGGCTATAGAA
>CAKSUE010000004.1 GCA_934501135.1 uncultured Eubacteriales bacterium
CAACATGGGTTTAACAGCACTTTCCTTTGGGATTCTAACCATATATTCTAAATAATCTTCTGTCTCTCTCTTTTTCGATAAGGCATTTATTCCAGAACATTTCATCGTTTTTATTGCCTTATCTATTGTATTCATGAAAATCCTTACATCTTTAATAATTACTTTTCTATGATTTTCTCTTTTAGATTTATCTTTGTTTTCTAATAACTTATTAATAAAATCTTCAGATTGTTGAACATTTAACCGTTTTAAAATTATGTAATCTAAGGCTTGTTTTCTTTCTTTTTCTTCTTTTAATTTTAAAAGAGCTCTTGCATGCCGCTCAGTTAAATTAGATTCAATTATTTTTTTTCTTTCTTCTTCTGTTAATTTTAATATTCTTAACTTATTAGCAACGGTAGATTGCCTTTTACCTAATCTCTTTGCTATCTCTTCTTGAGTTACATCAAGTTTTTTCATCAACTTATATATAGCTTCAGCCTCTTCAAATGCATTTAAATTACTTCTTTGCAAATTTTCAATTAATGCAAATACAGATGATTGTTCATCATCACATTCCAATAATATGCAAGGAACCTTATCTATATTTAAATAATTAAAAGCCCTTAGTCTTCTTTCGCCTGAAATCAACTCATATTTATTCTGAGATAATCTTCTTACACTAATCGGTTGTAAAAGCCCATTTTCTCTTATGCTATCTGCTAGTTCTTTTATTTCTTCTGTTTTAAATTCTATTCTCGGCTGTGCTCTATTTGGCAATATCTTTTTTGCATCTAAATATTTTATCTTTTTTTCTGTTGTAGAAAAAATCATTCGCAAGCACCTCCATGTTTTTTCTTCCTTATGTTATGAATTATATCATGGTGGTACTAAAATGTTTGTCCATTTTTGTATGAATTTTTTGATTATTTATTGTAGAAAGTTTTACTATAAAGGCTTTTTTGATATTTTTGAGCCATGTCTTGGGTAGTTCATTGGTGTTTGTGCTATTTTTTCTATAATAACTATATTTCTTTTATTTTCGCCCAATAGATCATATTCCTTTACATCTATTATTTTACCACCCAAAATTTCTATTGATTTTTTTGCGTCTTCTATTTCATTTATTGCATTTGGCCCTTTCATAGCAATAAATTTACCACCCACTTTAACGTAAGGCAAACAATATTCCGACAATACATTTAAATAGGATACTGCTCTTGAGACTACTTTATCGAACCTTTCTCTATATTCTTCTTTTCTAGAGCCTTCCTCCGCTCTAATATGTAATACACGTGCTTCTATTCCTATATTCTTCTTTAGTTCCTCAATAAAAACCAGTCTTTTTTTTAGGCTATCTAATAATGTTAAATTTATATAATCCATTATTATTTTTAAAGGAATCCCTGGGAACCCTGCACCTGTTCCTATATCTATAACCTTATCATTTTTATTAAATTTTAAAGCATCAATTAATATAGCACTATCTAAAAAATGTTTTATTGCAATTTCGCGTGGATTCGTTATTGCTGTCAGATTCATTTTTTTGTTCCACTCAATTAGCATTTCTAAATAGATATTAAATTTGTCCTCCATGTTAGTATCTATACTAATATTATACTTTTCTAATTCTTCCTTTAAAATTTTTATATTTTCATTCATTTATATTCTCCCTATTTTGACTAAGGTAAATTAACAACACAGATATATCAGCAGGGCTTACTCCAGATATTCTTGAAGCTTGCCCAATATTAATAGGTCTTATTTTATTTAATTTTTCTTTAGCCTCTAACCTTAACCCCTTCAAATCATTATAGTTTATATCGTGCGGTAATTTTCTGACCTCTAATCTTCGCATATCTTCAATTTGCGATTTTTGTCTTTTTATATATCCTTCATACTTTACTTCAATTTCAACCTGTTCTAAAATATTCTTTTCTAAATTAGGTCTTCCTTTATCGACATTTTTCAAGTCATCGTATGTTATCTGAGGTCTTTTTAATAGCTCAACCAACCGTACACCCGTTTTTATCGGGGATGTTTCACGTGAAACTAATATATTGTTCACTCCTTCTGTTGGAGGTATAACTGTCTTTATTATTCTTTCAAACTCTTTTTTCTTTTTTTCTCTTTTGCTAATAAAACCTTCCCATCGCCCATCTGAAATTAACCCTATCTTTCTACCTATTGGTGTTAATCTCTCATCTGCGTTATCTTGCCTTAAGACTAATCTATACTCAGATCTTGATGTCATCATTCTATAAGGATCAGTTACCCCTTTAGTTACAAGATCATCAATTAATGTACCTATATACGAACTAGCTCTATCTAAAACCAACGGTTCTTCTCCCTTTACTTTAAGAGCAGCATTAATTCCCGCTATTAACCCCTGAGCAGCAGCTTCTTCATATCCTGAGCTTCCATTAAATTGTCCTGCTCCATATAGACCTTTAAAATCTATAAATTCTAAAGTAGAATCCATTTGAACAGGATCAACACAATCATATTCTATTGCATAGGCAGGTCGCATAATAAGAGCGTTTTCCAAACCTTTAATTGTCTTATAAAAATTTATCTGGACATCTTCTGGTAATGACGATGACATACCTTGCAGATACATCTCTTCTGTTCCTAAGCCACAAGGCTCAATAAATAGTTGATGCCTTTCTTTATCTTTAAACCTAACAATTTTATCTTCTATGCTTGGGCAGTATCTTGGACCAACACCCTCAATTTCTCCTCCGTATAGTGGCGACCTATAAATATTATCTAATATTACACTCTTGGTTTTATCATTGGTATAAGTGATATGGCAAACTACCTTATTTTCTAATTTATTTTTTGTGTCATATGAAAATGGGATAATAGGATCATCACCCTCTTGAACTTCTAGTTCATCAAAATTTATACTTTTTTTTAGAACTCTGGCTGGTGTTCCTGTTTTAAATCTTCTAAGCTTTAATCCCAAACTTTTTAAGTTTTTACCAAGTGAAGTTGCAGCAAACATCCCATCGGGACCACCATCATAAGAAATATCCCCTATAAATATCTTTCCTCCTAGATATGTTCCAGTAGCAATTATAACAGCTTTAGATCTATACACAGCTCCCATCATTGTTATAACATTCCATGTACCGTCAGAGTTTTTCTCTAAATTTGTTATTTCCGCCTGCCTTAAATCAAGATTGTCTTGTAGTTCCAGCTTATGTTTCATAACATCGCTATATTTTCTTCTGTCTATTTGGGCTCTTAATGAATGTACCGCAGGCCCTTTTCCCTTGTTTAGCATCCTGCTTTGAAGGCAACACTCATCAGCGGTTTTTCCCATTTCGCCACCAAGAGCATCTATTTCTCTAACAAGATGGCCCTTGGCTGTTCCTCCTATTGATGGATTACAAGGACAATTGCCCACTGAATCCATATTAATTGTAAATACTGCAGTTTTGCATCCAAGCCTTGAAGATGCAAGACCAGCTTCTATTCCTGCGTGCCCTGCACCAATAACTGCAACATCATATTCTCCTGCATTATATCTCAATTAATCTCACTCCATTATAATTACTTACCTACACAAAAGTGCGAAAAAACTCCATCCACAACAGCATCACTTGCACGCTCTCCTGTTAATTCTAATAAAACTTGAATAGCGCTTTCAACAGAGACTGTAACAGCATCAAGAGTCATACCAAATGTAAGAGACTCTTTAGCTTCATGTATACATTTTATAGCATTGTTAACTGCTAATAGCTGGCGTTCATTCGCTATTACTGCATCGTTTAAATTGATCTTATTAGTTCCTAAAAGTTCAGATACCATCTTGCTTAATTCCTTAATTCCTTCACCATCCTTAGCAGATATAGATACAGTTCGTTTAACTTTATTTTTTATATAGTTATTATCAATTTTATTTTCTAAATCACTTTTATTAATAATTGCTACACATGGTGTATCTTTTAACGCTTCTAAAATTTCCATATCGTGTACAGATAAACTTTCAGAAGCATCGAACACAGCTAAAACTAAACCAGCAGTTTTTAACTTGTTTTTAGCTTTATTAACACCTATGCTTTCAACAGGATCATCTGTATTTCTTATTCCTGCAGTATCAGACAACCTAAGCATTATGCCATCTAGCGAAACAGTTTCCTCTACTATATCACGAGTCGTACCAGGAATATTTGTAACAATAGATTTATCACAGCCTGCCAATAGATTCATAAGGGTAGATTTTCCAACATTTGGTTTTCCAATAATTGCAGTATCTACTCCTTCTTTTACAGCCATAACAGCATCATAATTAGAAGAAAGATCATTTAACTCTTTAAGAGATTCATCTAAAACATGCATAAGATTATCTTTATCCACATTCGGTATATCATCTTCAGGATAATCAGCCCACGCCGAGAGATGTGCTGCAGTTTTTATTAATCTTTCATTTATGCCTTTAATTTTTTTATATAAAGCACCTTCCATATTGGATAATGCAGCTCTGGCAGCATTTTTTCCTCTTGCCCCTATTATGTCCATAACAGATTCGGCCTGAGTTAACCCTATTTTTCCGTTTAAAAAAGCCCGTTTTGTAAATTCACCAGGTTCTGCAGGAACAGCACCCGCATTAAATACAGCTCTTAACGTTCTATTTGTAACATAAATTCCACCATGGCAAGAAATTTCAACAACATCTTCTCCAGTGTAACTATTGGGAGAATTAAAAACAAGAGCTATTCCTTCGTCTATCTCCTCATCATTATCAACAATTTTTCCATACCTTGCTATATAACCGGGTGTTTGTAATAATTTACTTCCATTAATTGGTTTAAAGACTTTATCTGCAATACTTTTAGCATCTTCTCCCGACACTCTTATAACACCAATCCCGGCAGATCCCTTTGCCGTTGTTATCGCTGCTATTGTTTTCATTAATAATCTTTCTCCTTACAAATTAAAAAGGCGATTCTAATGAATCGCCCCATTTTTATAATAAATTTATTTTATCTTTCCATATAAAGGCGCACCCTTTATTTCTCCATTCTGATTATCAGATCTCCTATTTAAGTCTACATATTTATTTGTTTCATTCTTAGATGTTGAATTATCATCTTTTTTTAATCCAATAACTACATGTCTGCTAGTACCTTCACCCTCAGACCAAGAAGTTACACCCTTAATTTTTTGAACCGCAGTATGGATTATTCTTCTTTCATATGGATTCATTGGTTCTAGAGAAAAGTTTCTCTTATATCTCAAAGATTTTTTTGCTACCCTCATACCAAGCGCATCAAGAGTTTTCTCTCTTTTTTCTCTATAATTACCTACATTTATACTAACTCTATAATAAGATCCTTCTGAATTATTTGCAACTAAACCTGCTAAATATTGCACAGCATCTAATGTTTCTCCCCTGTGTCCTATAATATTACCAACACTATCGCCATCAATTTTAAACTCTACACCATTATCCCTTTCATCTTTTTCTAGTTCATAATCTTTTATTTCTAATCCATCTAATATAGCTCTAATATAATTTTCCGCCAAAACAGATGGATCGCTTTTAATAAATGCTCTAACTTCTGCTAATTTACCACCAAATATCCCTAATGTCTTTTTGGCTGGCATTTGCAAAATTTCAAACTCCGCTTCATGCGTTTCCACGCCTAATTTTTGGCATGCCTCTTCTTGTGCTAATAATATAGTTTCTGCCTTTCCTATTGCTTCCCTAAACAATATTACACCTCCAGGAATATACATTTAATACTTTTTATTTTTTTGATCCTAAATAAGAATCTTTTTTATTACTTTTTTTTGATTTACTGTTTTTCCTTTTACTTCTATTTGTTTTATTTTCATTATTTATTTCAATATGTTCATTTTCTTTATACCTAGACGGATCATACGATTCTTTTTCTTGACTCTCTAAAACTCTTAAATACTCTACTCTCTGCGCTTCGCTTTTAGCATTAACTGTATAAATATTATAATAGCGATTCAAAATAACTGTTTGCACAAAACCAAGAACAGTAGAAATAATCCAATAGAAACCAACAGCGGCAGGCACTGTATAAGCAATCCAAGCACTAAATATAGGAAGTATATACATAGTAGCATTCATGCAGCCTTGTCCTTCTGCTGCAGGATTTTTTTGCATTTTTTGAGTAAAAAATGTTGTAGCAATATAACTCAAAAAACATAAAACAGGAATTAACCATAACATAGAGGAAAACGTACTTCCTCTTGGCGTTGCTAGTAAATCAAGTCCTAAAAAATTAAATCCTTTGCTAAACTCAAATATATTAAAAATTTCATCATTGCTAAACATAGTAAGCTGATTTTTAATATAAGGGAAAAGTTTAATTATTTCAATCTCACCATAAAGAGAATTAAACGAATTTCCTATAACAGGAATAGTATTAAGAACATTTACTGCCGAGTTAACTTTGTTTACAGCTATATGAAGAGTATTTTGTAATGGATGTATAACGGAATAATAAACGCCTAACATTAGCAACAAAGGTGCCATGCTGTTTAGGCAGCCCCCCAAGGGGTTAATTCCCTCTTCTTGGTATAATTTGTTAGTTTCCTCAGTTAACTTCTGTCTATCATTACCATATTTTTTCTTAAGTTCATTTTGTTTTTTTGAAATTCTCGAATTCGCAATAACTGATTTTTGTTGTCTAATTGAAAAAGGAAATAATATAACTTTTATAACTATTGTAAATAAAATAATTGCCATTCCAAAATTATTAAATATATTGAAAAAGAACCATAGAATATATCCAAAAACATATCCTATAAGGTTAAATATATTCATAAAAATTCCCATAAATCTGATAGTCCCCCATTATTTAATTGTTTGATTTTATATATTTTAATTTTTATCAGGAACAGGATCATACCCGCATTTACAAAACGGATTACAGCGTAATATTCTAAAAATAGACATAGCAGAGCCCTTTAAAACGCCAAATCTTTCCACTGCTGTAATAGCATAAGAAGAGCAAGTAGGAATAAATCTACATCTTGGCCTAGTATTAACAGATATTTTTTGCTGATAAAACTTAATACAATCAATAATAAATTTTTTTAATGAAAATTTAAATAAAAAACCTTTATTTTTTTTCATTTAAAACACCATACTTTTTTAGATGATTCCTCATATGTCTCAAAACATCATAACTCTTCACAAACGGAGTTTTATGCCTAGCAACAAAAACAAAATCATAACCGTTTTTAATATCAGGTAAAATCTCTCTAAATGCTGCAAGAATCACTCTTCTTGAACGATTTCTAACAACAGCATTTCCAACTTTTTTACTTGTTGTTATCCCAATTCTAACATTATTTTTCTTATTTTTTAGAACATAAGTAACTATATAAGGAGAAACAAAAGATTTACCTTTTGAATATATTCTTTTAAACTCCCTATTTTCATTTAAAGTGATTATATCACCCATAAAAACCTTCCTAATATTATAACATAATAACCGTATAAAATAAAGGCCACAAAACGTGGCCCTAATTTTATTTAGTAAGATAAACGTTTTCTCCCTTTCGCTCTGCGTCTCGCTAATACCTTACGTCCGTTTCTATCAGACATTCTTTTTCTGAAACCATGCTCTTTTTTTCTATGAAGCTTTTTTGGTTGATATGTTCTTAGCATACAAAAACCTCCTTTCGGGCGTAAAACCTTTGCAATTTAGTATTATATATTAATTATAGTACATATGTCAATATCAATCATTAAAATTTCATTTCAACTTATTAAATTAATAAATATATCATGCTTAATAATTATTTTTTTATCTACTTTGTCTCTACAAAACAAAAATGTTGAGATTTTTAACCTATATTAGACTGTCCTTTTATTTACTTGTTGAAAAGTTGTGGAATTGTTAATTTTTTGTTTGAAAAAGAGTTGTTATTATGATAGAATTATTTAGTATCTATCATATTTTGTAAAAATTAAAATTATTGGATAGTCAATAAATATTCTGGGGGTCTAAAAAAAACATGGAATCATTTAATGAGGCTTGGGAACTTATTTGTGATTATTGCAAAACAAAAATTACAGATGTTGCCTATAAAGCATGGATTAGTAGAATTGAGCCTATAAAACTTGATTTTGATGAAGGTGATGCAATTCTAATGGTTCCGAACGATTTTCATAGGCAAACCTTAAATAGATGTTATCTCCCCCTTTTAACCAATGCCTTTAATGAAGTTTTTGGTTCAGGAATTAACATTTGTTTTACAATACCTAATGAAAATGCGACGGATAATAAAAAGTCTGATGAGCTATCATCTATTAATGTTGAATATGAATTTACTTTTGATACTTACATAATTGGATCATCTAACAAATTTGCGCATGCCGCATCTTTAGCAGTTGCTGCAAATCCTGCAGGTGCATATAACCCATTGTTTATTTACGGAAACTCTGGGTTAGGTAAAACACATCTATTATATGCTATTTGCAATGACATAAAAAAAACCCGTCCTGAAATGAAAACTCTTTATATTAAAGGCGACGACTTTACTAATGAGTTAATAGAAGCTATAAAGAAAAATAAAACAAGTGAATTTAGAGATAAATATAGAAAGCCAGATATTTTATTAGTGGACGATATTCAATTTATCGCTGGTAAGGATTCTACTCAGGAAGAGTTCTTCCATACATTCAATTCTCTATACGAAGCAAAAAAACAAATAGTATTAACATCAGATAGGCCTCCAAAAGAAATTCAAACATTGGAAGATAGGTTAAGAACCCGATTTGAATGGGGATTAATAGCAGATATTCAACCCCCCGACTTTGAAACAAGGATAGCTATTGTTAAAAGGAAAGCAGAACTTCTAGATATTGAAATACCTGATGAAGTTTGTGAATATATAACAACAAGATTAAAAACTAATATACGCCAGCTTGAGGGAACTGTAAAAAAGATAAAAGCAATGCACCTTTTAGGCGGAGATCCTGTAACTATAAATACAGCCCAATTTGCAATATCAGACATTCTAAATAATGATGCACCGCCACCATTAACAGTTGAAAAAATCATTGAAGAAGTATCTAGAACATTCGGTGTTACACCAGATGATATACGATCTTCAAAAAGATCTTCGGCAATATCTAATGCACGTCAGGTTGCTATGTATGTTGTTAGAGATATAACTCAGTTATCTATGACTAATATTGGAGAAGAATTTGGTGGACGAGACCATTCAACAGTAGTATATGCAATTCAGCAAATTGAAAAGAATATGAAAAAGAACCCCAAAACCAAAAGTGTTGTAGAAGATATAATAAAGAATATTAGAGATAGATAAATAAAAATAACGCAAATAATAATGATATGTTCTGCCTATGCTGTAAAAATATTTTAATAGATGCAGATATATCATTATTATTTATGTATTGCAGAAAGCTGCAAAAAACTATTATAATATTAAGTGTAAAGAGGTTGAAAGTTTTTAACATGCCAGTTAAAAGCGCTTTTTTTAGCTCTAATTTTTTTTAACTTATTTTTAACAATCAACAATTTGTTTTTAACACTACTGTTGACTAATTTTTGTGCTATTTTTTGTCCACAAATTTACAACTAAAATTAAACAAGTTAAAAAATAGTTGAAAACGCGTTGTGCTTGAAAAATATAAGATTTTCAACTTTTAAACAGCCTCTACTACTACTATAATTAATATATATTATAGCTATCATATTTTGCAAAAAGGGATGATTTGATGAAATTTACATGTGATCGCCAAAAACTTGTTGATTCAGTTTTAAATGTTCAAAGATCTGTATCTACCAAGTCTACTATGCCTACCTTGGAAGGTATTTTAATTAAAGCAAAAGAAAATGAACTTGAAATGGTTGGTTATAACTTAGAGCTAGGAATTACTACATGTATTCCCGCCTCTGTAACAAAACCGGGAAGTATTGTACTTAATGCTAAATTATTTTCTGAAATTATAAGAAAATTGCCTAGCAATGAAGTTGTCATCAAAACTGATGATAAAAACATTACAAATATAAACAGCGGATCAAGCGAATTTTCTATTATAGGTATACCTGCAGAGGAATTTCCTGAACTTCCGACAATTAACGATTCTTCATATATAAATTTACCTGGCGAAATATTAAAAAGTATGATAAGACAAACACTTTTTGCTATATCAGATAACGATTCTAAACCTATTCACACAGGTACTCTTTTTGATATTTCGAATGACAAAATAAAATTGATTTCTGTAGATGGATATAGACTTGCCATGAGAACGGAATCGATTAAGTCAGAAGAAGAATTGAGTTTTGTTGTTCCTGGAAAAACACTGAGCGAATTATTAAAATTGATTCCAGATTCTGATGAAACCATAAATATTTCTGTTGGAAGACGTCACCTAATATTCGAATTTAATAATTACAGCGTTATTTCAAGACTTTTAGATGGAGAATTTTTAGACTATAATGCTGCAATTCCATCTTCAAGCGATACTAAATTGGTTGTTAATACCAGAAACTTTATGGATAGCGTTGAACGTATCTCACTTTTAATTACAGATAGAATTAAATCTCCGATTAGATGCATATTTTCTGACAATCAAATTAAACTTTCATGTTCTACTGCAATTGGAAAAGCAAATGATGAGATCGATGCACCTATTCAAGGAACCGGTGTAGAGATAGGCTTTAATAATAGATATCTTATTGATGCATTAAAAAATGCCGAATGCGATGAGGTTTTAATAGAGTTGAGTGGGGCACTTAGCCCAATGAAAATTTTGCCAAAAGATGGAGATCAATTCTTATTCCTCGTTTTACCTGTAAGGTTAAAATCTGAATAATAAACATGAAGGTTATTAGAAATGAATAAAGAAAAAGTATATATAGATACAGAATTTATAAAGTTAGACGCATTTTTGAAGTTTGCAGGTGAATTCGTTACAGGTGGACAAGCAAAAATAGCCATAAAAAAAGAATTAGTAAAGGTTAATGGAGAAGTGTGCACAATGCGAGGAAAAAAACTTTTTGATGGCGACATTGTTGAGCTTGACACAATGATTTACGAGGTGTGCCGCGGTGAAAATAAACCGGCTAAAATTTGATAATTATCGAAACTTAGAAAATGATATAATATACCCATGTGAAGGTGTAAATATTTTCTATGGTGATAATGCTCAGGGAAAAACAAATATTCTTGAGTCTATATGGTTGTTTACCGGTGGAAAATCTTTTAGAGGTGCTAAAGATAAAGAACTTATTAACTTTGTTGAAAGTAGTGCGCAGATTGAAATAGACTTTTTTTCACGCGAAAGAGATCAGACCTCTGCAATAACTATAAAAAACAACAAAAGATTTGCAGTTTTAAATGATGTTGAAAAAAAATCAACATATGAACTAGTAGGCTCTTTTTGTGCTGTAGTTTTTTCTCCTGTTCATCTATCCATTATTAAAGAAGGGCCCAGTGGACGAAGAAAATTTATTGATGCGGCAATATGCCAAATAAAACCATCTTATGTTTCTCTTCTATCTAGATATAACCGAACCCTTTTACAAAGAAATACTCTTATTAAAGATATAAAATATCATTCTGAGCTTATTGAGACTATAGATATTTGGGATTCAAAGCTTGCTAAATATGGTGCTTTGATAATAAAAAATAGAATTAAATACTTAGAGGATCTTGTAAAATTTTCTAAAAAAATATATTCAGGAATATCGGATGGTCAAGAAGAATTTGATATAATATATAATCCCTCTTTTAAAAGTCTTCTCGACCCTGATGAAATAGAAAATACGCTGAATTTAGAATATAAAAAGACTCTTAAAGATGATCTTAAGGCTGGATTTACAAATGTAGGTCCGCATAGAGATGATTTTAGCTTTTATGTAAATAATAAATTGGCTAAATC
>CAKSUE010000005.1 GCA_934501135.1 uncultured Eubacteriales bacterium
TATACCCTATTTTTGTATATTTTAGGCTTTCCAAAGCTTTTTGTATCATTTCGTCCCAATTAACATTATGTTCCGCACTCTTCACAAATTTAAGTTTTGGCCTTGTCCTTGGGTGTTTTGGTGTAAACACTGTACAACAATCTTCAAATGGTTGTATTGATATATCAAATGTATCTATTTTTCTAGATATTCTAACTATCTCGTCTTTATCCATGCCTATTAAAGGTCTGAATACTGGCATACTTACAACATCATCAGTACAAGCTATTGCCCCAATTGTTTGGCTTGCAACTTGCCCTAAACTTTCGCCAGTAATCAGCGCCTGACACTTCTGACTTTCTGCAATAGTCTGTGCAATCCGCATCATTAATCTTCTCATTATAATTGTAAATAATTCTTCTGGACAATTTTTTTGAATTTGTTCCTGAATCTCTGTAAAAGGAACCGTAATCATAACCATTTTACCGCTATATTCAGATACTTTTTTAAGTAAATCCTCAACTTTCTGTTCTGCCCTTTCGCTTGTGTATGGAGGGCTTGCAAAATGTATAGCAGTAAGTTCAATTCCCCTTTTAGCCATCATCCATGCTGCAACAGGGCTATCTATTCCACCAGAAATCAATATTGCCGCCTTGCCTCCTGTTCCAACAGGCAAACCTCCTGCACCGGCCTTAACCCCCGAATGTATATACGCTCCTTCTTCACGTATCTCAACAGTTACTATAACATCTGGATTGTGAACATCTACTTCTAGGTTATCAAAGTTTTCATATAAAAATCCACCTAACTCTCTTGAAATTTCAGGAGATTTAAGTTGAAATTTCTTATCTGCCCTTTTCGATTCAACCTTAAAGCTTTGTACATATTGTAGCTCATCTTTTAAATATTCCAATGCATATTTTTTTATATCTTCTATATTTTTAGGAGATACACACGCTCTAGAGAATGCCGCAATACCAAACACTTTACCTATCTTTTCACAAGCTTCGTCTAAATCAACATCATCTGATTTCGGCAAAAGATAAATTGTTGACTGAGCGCTTCTTATTTCAAACTCACCAATAGATTTAATTGCCCTTCTTATATTTTTAACCAAAACATCTTCAAAGGTTCTTCTATTAAGTCCCTTTAAAACCGATTCTCCTATCTTAACAAGTATAACTTCTTTCATTTTCTTCCTCGCTTTGCTAAATTTTTTATTCCCAATTTTAATCCATCTACTAACGCGTCGACATCTGCTTTATCATTGTATCTTGAAAAGCTAACACGTATAGACGAATCTATAATATCATCATTCAATCCCATACTAGACAAAACATGGCTCTTTTTGCCCTTAGAACAAGCCGAACCACTTGAAACATATATATTCAATGACGAAAGGTGGTGAAGCATTGTTTCTGACCTTATACCATTAACAGAAAAGTTAATAATATAAGGTAAGGCCTCAGCCGGAGAGTTAATTATTACTCCATTCAAATAATTAAGCTTTTCTCTTAAATATAAATTAAGTTCTGAAATATATCTATATTCATCTTTAATATTGGGTAAAGCCTCAACAGCCGACCCAAAACCTGCAATTAACATAGAAGATTCTGTTCCCGGCCTTATAGCTTTTTCTTGCCCTCCGCCAAACATAATAGGCAAAATTCTCGCTTTTTTAGATACAAACAAAGCCCCTACACCCTTTGGCCCATGAATCTTATGCGATGAAATAGTAAGAAGATCTGCACCTATTTTTTGAACTTTAAACGGGATCTTACCAAAAGCCTGAACTGCATCTATATGAACAAATGCTTGAGATTTTTTTATTGAAGCTACCCTCTTTATATTAAAAACATTTTGTATAGTGCCAACCTCGTTATTAACTAACATCATGCTAACCAAAATTGTATTGCTGTCAATCGCATTACAAATTTTTTCTTCATTAACTAACCCATTTTGATCTGGTTCTATAAATACCGTTTCAAGTCCTAACCTTTCGGCCTCTTTAAAGGCCTCTATAACAGACGGATGTTCAATTGAGGTTGTAATTATTTTGTTTCCTCTTCTTTTTAAGGCTTTTATTGCTCCCAAAATGGCAAGATTATTTGCTTCTGTTCCACCAGACGTAAAATATATTTCTGAAATATCACCGCCTAGATAATCTGCACTTATTTGCCTTGCTAAATTAATTTCTTTTTCTGCCTCAATACCTTTAGTGTGCAAAGATGATGGATTTCCATATTTCAATGTTAACATCTCTATAACTTTTTCTGCCGCTTCGGGGCAAACTTTTGTTGTTGCACTGTTATCCAAATACACCTCTTTCATATTAGCCCCCTAACAAATAAATTATATTTATTATACATTACATACATTAATTTTTAAAGGTAGATTTACAAATTAAATTTCTGCTGCATAATTGCTATAGATATTAGGAAAAATAATTCCATATCATAGCAGCGGAGGAAACAGCATGAATAAAAATATAACGACGCGTACATTGGTTCGTATTACCAGCTTTACTATATCAGCATTTATAGTTTTAGGAGGTTTTGCAGTTGCAGGATATAACACAGCGAATTACTATAAAGACACCCTTGAATACACATACGAACGAGCATTAGACGAATTATCAAACCATATTTCTAACATTGAATCAACGCTTACAAAGGGAATGTATGCCAATACAAAGCCACAACAATTCAGTTTATCTGCAAAACTTTTAAGCCAATCAGACAGTGCCAAAGCTTCCCTATCTCAACTACCTCTTTCAGATGTTGATCTTTCAAACATCAACAAGTTTGTTGCTCAGGTTGGTGACTTCAGTTCTTATATATCTAAAAAAATATCAAGGGATGAAACTCTCAGCCTTGAAGACATAGAAAATCTTAGAGTTTTATGCCAGTATGCAAGAACAGTCAACACAGATCTTCAGGATATTACTGCACGATATTCAGGCGGAGATATAAATATTGTTCAAACTAAAAATTTAATACAAAATCTCTCTGGAGACACACAAAACCAAGAAATTCCATTTATAAATTCAGGTTTTCACAATATGAATGAAGGCTTTACCGATTTTCCTACTATGATATATGACGGACCTTTTTCCGACCATATAACACAAATAGAACCTAAATTTTTAAAGGATAAGTTAGAGATTTCACAAGATGAAGCTATAGATAAAGTATGTAGTTTTTTAGGAGTTGAAAAATCACGTGTTTCAATAACCGGTGAGACAAACGGAAACCTAAAAACCTATAATCTAGCTGTAAACGACATAAACATCAGTATTACAAAACAGGGTGGATATATAAACTCAATTATTAATCCCAGAATAATTGCGAACTCTACAATTGGATTTGATACAGCTTCAAATAATGCAAAAGAATTTCTTGCCAATCATAACATAAATGATATGTCTGAAAGCTACTATGTTATATCCAATGGAATTTGTACTATAAATTTTGCATACAAAAAAAATGATATAACATACTACCCTGATCTAATAAAGGTTGGTGTAGCATTAGATACAGGGGAAATTATATCATTAAACTCAACAGGATATCTTATGAATCATACAGAAAGAAATTTTGATCTAAATATTATTGATCCCATAACCGCTCAAAATAATGTTAGTCCTCTCCTAAACGTAGAATCGGTTAACCTTGCTTGTATACCTACAAGAGAATTAAATGAAGTTTTATGTTATGAATTCAACTGCACATCTGCAGAGGGGCAAAACGTAATAGTGTATATAAACTCAAAAACAGGATTAGAAGAAAATATATTGATTCTTTTGAAATATGATAACGGTGTTCTAGCAATATAAATTAAGCTTTACTGTTTTTATTTTGCGCTTTATATAGTTCTGCAAAAAGAAAAGTTAGTAATCCACAAACAAATATTCCCAAAAAATCCCTCCACGAAAATGTATGAACAGGGAATAGAAAAAGCCGTTTTACAAAAGAATAAAATTGAGCAGTACCCAGGCTTATAAATAATATTTGAAGACTAATATATTTCTTAGATGCAAAGTTTAAAATTACAGATGTTATAAATATATAAGTCCAAACAGCATTAGCAAATTCACCTAAATATGTAAGTTGATTGATAACTACCATGAATGATGCAAAATAAGCAATATAATCAGATATTTTCATTAAAAACCTGAAAAAATCAAATTCACCTAAAAATTCTTCAATACTATCGCAAACCTTCTCAATTCTCATTAGCATCATCCTTTAGAAATAATATCATTATGTTATCATATAACGTTACTATTTTCAATTATGCTTAATCTAAAATTGACAAAACCTAAAAATTTAATTATCATAGAGAGGAGCATTAATATATGGAACCTATGGACAATTACGTATGTACCGCCTGCAGCTGGGTATACATGCCGAAACGAGGCGATTCTGAAGGATGTATACCTCAAAACACATCATTTGAAGACCTTCCTGATGACTGGCTGTGCCCTATGTGCGGAGTAGGCAAGGAAATGTTCATAAAAGAAGAATAAAGGATTGATTTAAATGGGAATAATAAAAGTATCAGACAACGTTTATTCTGTTGGAGTTATAAATCCATCTCTTAGAGTATTTGATATTATAATGGAATCAAAATACGGAACATCGTATAATGCATATTTTATTGCTGGTAAAAAGAATGTTTTAGTAGAGACTGTTCATGAAGATTACTTTGATGAATACATTTATAATGTTAGTTGTCTTGTTGATATATCTGATATAGACTATATTGTAATGAACCATACTGAACTAGATCATTCTGGAAGTTTAATAAAACTTTTAAAAATAAATCCTAATATAACAGTGGTATGCACAGCTGCTGCCGAAAAATATTTAAAATCTATAATAAATATGGATTTTAAGTGCAAAACAGTTAAGCATAAAGAAAAAATAGAAATTGGACCAAATTCTAATATAGAATTTATTGTAGCACCGCTTCTTCATTGGCCAGATTCTATGATGACTTACCTTGAAAGCGATAATATTTTATTTTCATGCGATTTCCTAGGAGCACATTTCTGCGAACCTTCAATGTTAGAAGAAAATATTCATTATAAAAAAGAATACATGAATGAGTTCAAATATTATTATAATTGTATTTTTGGACCATTTAAGCCTTATGTTCTTGCAGGACTTGATAAAATTAAAGATTTAGAAATATCTGCTATTTGTCCAAGCCATGGTCCTATAATTACAAAAGGTATAAGCGACCGCATAAATGATTATAGGAAATGGAGTACAAAAAGCCCAAAACCATATAAATCTTTAGCAATTATATATGCTTCCGCATATGGATGTACAAAGGAGCTTGCTGAAACTGCTTATAAAACTCTAAGCGAGAAAACTCAAATTAAACCAACTATTTTAGATATTGTGAGCACTCCAATGGAAGAGGTTGCTGAAGTAATTGAAAATTGTGATGCCCTTGTTGTTGCATCATGTACTATTAATAGAGATGCACCTAAATTAATTTGGGACGCTCTTTCAAGAATAGACGCAATAAATTCTAGAACAAAATACGCCGGTGCTATTGGCTCTTACGGATGGAGCGGAGAAGCCGTTGATATGATAAAGAATCGTTTAAGTATGTTGAATTTTAAATTTATAGGAGACGGCATAAAAGTATTATTTAAACCTAGAAAAGAAGACCTACAAAAAGTTTCCGAATATATAATGGAAATTGCAAATAAATTACAGCAAAACGGATCTAACTAGCTTAGATCCGTTTTCTATATACAAAAAGTAGCATTTTTAGATTTGCTTTAAAGAATGCTACTTTTTATTATACTTAATCTTTCTTATTAAATTCAATAATCGTTCCTACAATTGATCCACAAATTCTACAATATGACGATCCTTTATATACCCTTGCACCGCATGTAGGACAATACTCATCAAGAAACTCAATAACCTCTTTTTTTCCGTTCTCTCCACGCACAGTTTTATGTTTTTTGGATAAATAAATCACCTCAAGTATCACAGCTGTAACTAAACTAATAAGCGCTACTATAGCAACTGAGCATACTATAATAAAAAACACATTAAGCTTTGAACAATTAGCAGTTATAATATTTGCCATACCATTTGATAATAGTATGTTTCCATTTTCATCATAACTATTTGATACATTCATACTGGCACTTCCCAATTCACGATGAGAAACATCCTCCACCCTTTTATTAGAAGTATATGAATATATAATCGGATTATTATATACGCCTATTATATCAATAATATTACTAAAATCTATTTGATCTTCCATGCTTGTTTTTTCAAAAAGCTGAAATCCATAATCTGTTTTCAACCTTACAAAATTATTATCTCCAAATAAAGTAGATAAATCTAAAGATATTTCCTCTGCACTTCCTATAAATATAATTTTTAATTCATTATCATTATTTTCAATATTTGCAAATCTGGGATTTAACGAATTCAGGTATTCTCTTAATTCCTCTACTTGAGCTAATCCTTTACGTTCATCAAAAACAAAAGATATTTCTCTTCTAAAAGAGTCATCTTTTAGCTGTTCCATATTTACAGAAATATTCTTTATAATAAATTCATTTTGATTTATAATTCTTGTCTCAAAAACAGATACATCGTCAAAATACGAAAAGCTCTTTGAACTTTTATATCCAACAGAGTTAGACCACACTCCCGATGAGAACACTTCCGCACTTGAAATTTCAGATTCATCTTCAACTACAAACTCATAATCCAAATAAACCTTCCCAGAGTAATCTGACACAAACGAACATAAATTCAAATGTTCATTGAATGTGTTTTTATCTCCAAAAAACTCATTTTTTTCAGGATAAAAATCTATAATATTATCACTATTATCAAGAACTTTCTGCATTTTAAGAGAAAGGTCTGTGCTGTTATTTGTTTCAAACTCAATAACAAATAACTTACCATCTGAGACATTTTCAATTCTAAAATTGCCATCATCCGGAGTTCTTTGCTTCATATAATCTATAATTTCTTGATAATTACTTTCAAGACTTATATTAGGAACTTCAAATTGAACGCTTCTATTAAATACGCCACCAGATTTCATTGTTGTTAATACAGAAATTTTGTCTATTCTTAAGTACTCTATATTTTTTATATCAACCAGCTGCTGTGTCTGTATATAATTCCCATTGTAATTTACCACAGTGCTGTTTTCTGTGAAAAAATCCCCCTCAGATGACAATATATCTTTTTCCTTACCGATATCTTCAAGCCACGCTAACAAATCTCTGCTGCTAAAGCTCTCTTGAAGAATAAATCCTTTTGAAAATGGGCTATTAGGTGAATCAAAAACGATTAATGGTTTATGGCCTAATATCTTTTCTATTTTATCTATATACTCTTCTCTATTATTAAAACGAATTATGAAATTGTAAACTACATTATATTGATCTCCTATTTTTTCATAATCCATCTGGGTTGGGCAATTTATTCTTATAAGAGAGTCAAGTGCTGCCTCTCCACCATTAACTTCTGTTCTTATTTTTTGGCGACTCACAGTACAAGTTATCACTCTTTCTCCAGAGAAATCATCATTAAGAGTAACTAATGTATCAACTTTAGATACACAACCCGTTAAAACTATTATTAAAAAGGTAGCCAATAATATAATTTTGATAAACGTTTTATTCATAATAACTACCCTCTCTTTTTTCCAATTAATACATCTGAATTATAAAATAATATTACACCATAGGTATTATATCGTCAACTGCGGGAAAAATTAAAATAATTTTATATGTTTTTTGGTAACTTGTGGTATAATAGTTTTATATATATATAAATTTAGAAAGGATGTTTTAATATGTCTAAAATTAAATCTATTATTATACCTTGTATTCTAGGTTTCTTAATATTTACTATAGCGGGTATTTATTCTATAATTTATCCGAGCTCACTAATGAGTATATTATCTATAACAGTAGGTTCTATTTCAATTCTCTTGGGCATTTGGCAGTTATATCTTGGTATTTCTCAAAAAGCCGAAACCACCATGCCTATGTTTAAAATCTTTCTGGGCATAATAATGTGCGCTTTAGGAATAATATTTATAATATATCCAAACACACCATATTTACTATTTTGTATAGCATTTGGTATTTGGGCTTTGATTTCAGGAGCATTCAAACTATCGGCTTCAATTCAACTAAGAAAAACTGGTGAAGGGATTTGGCTTTTAACCATTGTAGGAATTATTCATATTATTTTTGGATTAATGATGATACTTTTTCCCTTATTTTCTTCTGAACTATGGATTAGAATTATAGGAGCGTATTGGATTTACTTGGGTATTTGTTTCTTAGTAACAATGTTTACAAAAGAAAAAAAGTACTTAGTTTAAATCTTTAATAAAAACTTAAATTTTGGGATCTTAATATTAGCTATCATTAAATTCAGCTATTCCCTCCTATGATAACTAATTAAAGATCCTTTTTATTTCAAAATATACTATTACACTAATTACAAAAGGATGGACATTATGAAACAAAAAAGAGTTGCCGCAATACATGATATATCTGGATTTGGAAAATGTTCTTTAACTGTAGCGCTTCCAATTATATCTGCCTCAGGCATAGAAGTATCCGCAATTCCTACCGCTGTTCTTTCAACACATACAGGCGGAATAGAAGGCTTTACCTACAGAGATCTAACCGAAGATATGACTCCATTTGCTGAACACTGGAAGTCTTTAAATCTACATTTTAATGCAATTTACAGCGGGTTTTTGGGATCTGTTGAGCAAATTGATATAGTGTCTAATATTTTCGATATGCTTAAAACCGACGATACTTTGATAATGGTAGACCCTTGTATGGCAGATAACGGGAAGCTTTATTCAATATACGATGAATCTATGGTATCTGGTATGGTTAGGTTATGCCAAAAAGCCGACATAATTGTGCCCAACTTAACAGAAGCTGCATTTATGTTAAATAGACCATACATTGAAGGTCCATATACTAAGAAATATATTGAAGATACTTTAAGAGAATTAGCATCACTTGGCTGTAAAAAAGTAGTAATAACCGGAGTATATTTCGATGATAAAACTCTGGGTACTGCAAATTACGATTGCATTAAAGACGAAATAACCTATTCATTTAATAAAGTTATTAACGGAAGTTTTCATGGCACAGGAGATGTTTTTGCAAGTGCATTGCTTGCTGGAATATTAAATGATTTTTCTCTTACTGAATCAACACAAATTGCAGTGGACTTCACATATAATTCTATACACACAACTAAACTAGCTCAAACCGATAGACGATTTGGCGTTAATTTTGAAAAAAATATCCCCGATTTTATAAAATCATTAAAATTAATCTAAATAATAGTCCACTTTAGTCTATTTAAGCAATTGAGATTAAAATTAAGTAGTGATATAATTCCTTTTATCTTAAATATTAAACTTAGGAGGATCCTTATAAAATGACAGATTACTGTATACTAACCGACTCAACATCAGACCTAACTCCAGAACTTGTGGAACAGTTGGGCATAGATGTCCTTCCTATGGATTTTATTATTGATGAAAATACATATCATCATTATCCAGATTCACATGAGTTGAATGAAAAGGATTTTTATAAAAGTCTTCGCACCGGAAAAACATCAAAAACAGTTCAAATAAATATCGGTACATTTATTGAATGTTTTGAAAAATATTTAAATAACAAAAAAGATATTCTTTATATCAGTTTTTCGTCTGCACTTAGCGGAACATATAGTTCTGCATGCTCTGCAGCTAAGGAACTTGAAAAATTATATAAAGACAATAAGGTAATAGTTGTAGATTCAAAATGTGCATCAATGGGGCTAGGCCTTTTAGTATATAATGCTGTTCAAAAGAAAAACGAAGGTTTAACAATCGACGAACTTGAAAAATTTGTAATTGATGCCAGAGATCATTTATGCCACTGGTTCACGGTTGATGATTTATTTCATCTTAAAAGAGGTGGACGAGTTTCTCAGGCAGCAGCTGTTTTTGGAACTATGTTAAATATAAAACCTGTTTTACATGTCGACTCAGAAGGAAGGCTTATTCCTTTTGAAAAAGTACGAGGAAGACGTCAAGCGCTTGATTCGCTGGTAAATCATATGGAAAAAAGTGTATTAAATGCAGAAGATCAAGTTATTTTTATAAGCCATGGAGATTGCATTGAAGATGCTGAATATGTTAAGGATCAAATAGAAAAGAAATTTGCACCTAAAAAAATATATATGAATTATATAGGTCCTATCGTAGGGTCGCATTCAGGACCTGGAACAGTAGCGCTATTTTTTATAGGATCAGAAAAATAAGTGCTGTATCGATAAAATAAAGAATTTACAATTTATATTTTATTTTTAGTAAATATATAAAAAACAGGAACTATCTTAATTTTAGTTCCTGTTTTAATATGAAACAATTACGATTTATCACTAGACTTAGAAACCAGGGCTGCTATATATCCAAATAGTATAGCTGCTGCAATTCCCGCTGCAGCTGATATTACTCCACCCGTTAAAACGCCCATTAAACCTTTTTCCTTTACAGCCTCCATTGTTCCTTTGGCCATTGTATAGCCGAATCCGGTTAATGGAACCGTTGCACCTGCACCTGCAAATTTTACAATAGGTTCATAAATCCCAACCGCCGTAAGAGCAACGCCAAGAGTTACAAATAAAACTAAAATTCTTGCTGGTGTTAGTTTTGTTTTATCAATAAGAATTTGTCCTATTACACAAATAAGTCCACCAACTACAAAAGCTTTAACGTATTCCAATAATATGCACTCCTTAAAATCAATTGCGTAGAAAATTGTCTTTTAAAAATACATTTTCCTCTAATGTATCTATTTTTAACAATTAAATTCCAGTTATACCATCAAGTGTATATTAACTTTAGATACAAATAAAAATTGATTTTTTAGATATTTTGCCAAGAGATGTTTTGTATTTATAAATAATATGTATAATTATAGTATAATTCGACCGAATATTCACAAAAATTTAACAATTATTATTTATAATAAACTAAATGTACCTTTTAAGTTAACAAACTATAAAATTAAGAATGGAGAATCATATTATGTCAAAAATATTAGTAGTGGACGACGATAATAACATCTGCGAACTCTTAAGATTATATTTGGAAAAAGAAGGATATAATGTTGTAATAGCAAACGATGGCAAACAAGCTGTGAAAACATTTAAAGAGGAAAAGCCCCAACTCATTTTACTTGACATTATGCTTCCTGAACTTGATGGCTGGCAAGTATGTAGAGAAATCAGGAAAGAATCAGAATGTCCTATAATAATGTTAACCGCTAAAGGTGAAGTTTTCGATAAAGTACTGGGTCTTGAACTTGGCGCTGATGACTATATGGTAAAGCCCTTTGAAGCTAAAGAAGTTGTTGCAAGAATTAAAGCTGTTCTTAGAAGAACAGGCGAGGCTAAACCAACTGATAATAAAAAGGTTGAATATGATAAACTTTCCATAAATTTAGTTAATTATGAATTACGTGTAAACGGAGTGCAAATTGATACGCCACCAAAAGAAATGGAGCTTATTTATCATCTTGCAAATAACCCAAACCGCGTATTTACCCGTGACCAATTACTTGATGAAGTATGGGGGTTTGATTACTATGGTGATTCCCGTACTGTTGATGTGCATGTTAAAAGATTAAGAGAAAAAATACAAGGTAATGATAAATGGCAAATAGAAACTGTCTGGGGTGTGGGATATAAATTTGAGGTGAAGTAGATGAATAA
>CAKSUE010000006.1 GCA_934501135.1 uncultured Eubacteriales bacterium
TATCTAATCTTAACCAAAGACTAGATATATATAAACGCATTTCTAATATTAGGTCTGAATCTGATTCTTTAGATGTTTTAGATGAATTAATAGACAGATTTGGAGATGTTCCAAGCTCTGTTAAAGGCCTTATAGACATTGCCTTAGTTCGATCCTGCGCTGCATCCTTGGGAATATATGAAATAAAACAATTAAATGGGACAATAAATTTATATGTGAAAAAAATAGATATGGAGCAAATATCAAAAATTATAAAGGGAACAAAAAATAAAGTAATGGTAAATGCAGGAAGTAAACCACATATTTCAATTAAAATTGAAAATAATGTAAACCCTATTGATATTTTACAGGAAACTTTAAAAGTAGCCATATATTAATAGACATATTAGTAAAAAAAGTATATAATATATTTAATTATAAAGGAGGAATCTAAAAAATGAAGATATTTAAAAAAATAGCCCTTATTTTAGTTTCAGTAATACTATCTTTAAGTACCGCTGCATGCTCTAATATGTCATGGTCAGTTAAAACTGCTGATGATACCTTATCAGCTGGAACCTACATTTATTACATGAGTACTGCATATGCAGAAGCATATAGTAAAATGGAAAATCCATATGGAGATATATTATCGCAAACTATAGAGGACAAAGATGCTTCCACTTGGATAAAAGACACTGCAATGGATAGCTGTAAAAGATTGTTAGATGTAGAAAAACAATTCAGCGAAGCTGGATTAACTTTAACCGAAGATGAGATTGCTCAAGCTGAATCTGCAACTGATTCTCAATGGAAGCAATATGGAAAAACTTATGAAAGCTTTGGAATCTCTAAAGACTCATTCCACAGAGCGTCTTCCCTTTTTAGTCAAAAATATATGAAATTATTTGATTATATGTACGGTCCTGATGGAACTGTCACAGTATCTGATGATGACCTTAAAAGTTATTTTTTAAAAAATTACGTTGACTATAGTTATATATCTAAAGATTTCTTTAATGATGAATCTTCAGAAATGTCTGATGAAGAAAAAGTTGAATTAGAAAATAAATTTAATTCTTATGTAGATTTGCTGAACAACGGAAAAGACATGAAAGAAATTTCTGAAACATATATGTCTGATTTTTCATCAGAAGAAGACCCGTTAATTTCCGACGTTTCACCTATTGATGAAAATACTAACATACCCGAAGAAGTTTTAAATGCCTTAAATGAAATGGATAACAATAGCTCTAAAGTTATAAAAACAGATGAGGAATATTACTTAGTACATAAAGGTAATATTGAAGAACATTTAGATATGCTTGAAAATGAAAAGGATTCAATCCTTGCAAATATGAAATCCACCGAATATTCTGATATGATTAAGCAATCCTCAGAATCTCTTGATATAACAGTAAATAAAAGGGTTATTAATAAGTATCAGCCTTCTATGTTTAATAAACAGACTTCCTCAAATAAATAATTTTTATACAAAGCTTTGCTTTTCAATAAAAGTAAAGCTTTTATTTTTTGTCTTGTACTTGCCAAACAATTGTGATATCATATTATATATAATGTTTTATAAATCACTTTTACTCTGGTCCGTTTGAGGAGGATATTTAAAAAATGAAAAAAGCTATTAAAGTTTTAATAATTATGTTAATAATGTTTGCATCAACTACTTTTATTTATGTAGAAAACACAACTAATGTGTATGCAGTAACGTCGTCACTTTTGCCATCTAACGGCGAGGTAGATACTGAAGAACTTACTTCTGATGACTGGGCTTTAATTACAAGTTCAGGGTCTAATACTAAGGGAAACTCATTTGATTTTATAAAAAATAATACAAATTCAAGTGATAATGGAAAATGGATGCTTTATAGTGGTTTGGGACTAATTGCATTATCTGTGATTGGTATAATATACGTTATTTTCTCAAGCATAGTTCCTAAAAAAAAAAGATAAATAAGAATTATGCAAATCATCATAGGAACATGAAAAAGCCTAATAGAAACAGCGTTTCACATAATAATATAAGTAAAAACAAACCATCATCTTCCAAACATACATCACATAACAGTACATCTTCGTATGAAGAAAAAATAAAATCTAGCAGAACAGCACCTGATTGGGATAGATTTTTTAGTAGTTAAAATTTTTATTTCGATTATTTTAATCGTTATTCTTTATTAATCATATAAAAATTGCCGGTAACAATTAGTTACCGGCAATTATATTATCTCTTCTCTTCAAAAGTAAATTGATTATCTTTATATCTACATATTAAATTCTTATTTTTAGGAAGCTTTTTCTCCAGCATATATTCAGAAAGCTTATCTTCTATCTTTGTTTGAATTACTCTTCTCAATGGTCTTGCTCCATAAACATCGTCAAATCCCTCTTTTGAAACTGCTTTTACAGCCTCATCCGTAAACTCAACTGATATCTCAAGTTCTTTTAGGCGTTTCGTTAAGTTATTAAGCATTCTTCTCGCAATAACTTCTATATCTTTGTCTGACAACTTATTAAACACTATTATATCATCAACTCTATTTAAGAATTCAGGTCTAAATGTATTTTTGAGCTCACCTATAACTGTATCTCTCAATTTTTCTGTATTATATTCCTTTGAATTATTTGTAAAACCTAGATTTCTTTGTTGTTCAGTTATAAGTCTTGCCCCAACATTTGAGGTCATTATAATAACAGTGTTTTTAAAATCAATTTGTCTTCCCTGAGAATCAGTAAGTCTACCGTCTTCTAAAATTTGAAGTAGCATGTTAAATACATCTGGATGGGCCTTCTCTATCTCGTCGAACAATATGACTGAATATGGTTTTCTCCTTACCTTTTCTGTAAGCTGACCACCTTCGTCATATCCAATATATCCTGGAGGTGAACCAACCAATTTAGATACTGTATGCTTCTCCATAAATTCGGACATATCAAGACGTATCATAGCATTTTCATCACCAAACATAGCCTCTGCTAAAGTTTTGCATAGCTCTGTTTTTCCTACACCAGTTGGACCTAGAAAAATAAATGAACCAACAGGACGATTTGGGTCTTTTAGCCCTACTCTTCCTCTTCTAATTGCCCGTGAAACTGCTGTTACCGCTTCATCTTGGCCTACTATCCTCTTATGAAGAATGTCTTCCATTTTCAGCAATCTTTCACTTTCCTCTTCAGTTAACTGAACAACAGGTATACCAGTCCAACTCGATACTATATGGGCAATATCCTCTTCAGTTACCTCTCCATTTTCTTTTTCGTGTTTTTCAGTCCACTTTTTCTTTTTATTATCTAATTCTTCTCTTAATTTTTTCTCTTCATCACGAATTTTTGCTGCACTTTCAAAATCTTGTGCATTAATTGCAGCAGACTTCTCTTTATCTAAGTCCTTTACTCTATTTTCAATTTCTTGCAAATCATCTGGAGCTGTATATGCTCTAAGTCTAACTCTTGATGCAGCTTCATCTATTAAGTCTATTGCTTTGTCTGGTAAAAATCTATCTGCAATATATCTGGACGACAATTTTACAGCTGCTTCAATAGACTGATCTGTTATCTTCACTTTATGATGTGCCTCGTATCTATCTCTTAAACCTTTTAGTATTTCAATACTTTCTTCTTCTGTTGGTTCGTCTACAGTTACAGGCTGGAATCTACGTTCTAACGCCGCATCTTTTTCTATATTTTTTCTATATTCACTTATTGTGGTTGCTCCTATAACCTGAAAATCACCTCTTGCAAGCGATGGCTTCAATATGTTAGCTGCATCTGCAGAGCCCTCTGCGGACCCCGCACCTATTATTGTATGAAGTTCATCTATAAACAATATTATGTTACCCGCTTTTTTAACCTCATCCATAGCATTTTTTATTCTATCTTCAAAGTCACCTCTATATTTGGTACCAGCAATCATTCCTGTTAAATCAAGAGAAATTATTCTTTTATCTTTTAAAATTTCTGGAACATCCCCGGAAGCTATTTTAAGAGCTAACCCTTCTGCAACTGCAGTTTTTCCTACACCGGGTTCTCCTATGAGGCAAGGATTGTTCTTTGTTCTTCTTGATAAAATTTGTATAACCCTTTCTATCTCTTTCTGTCTTCCTATAACTGGATCTATTTCACCTTTAGATGCTATTTCTGTTAGGTCTCTTCCAAACTGCTCTAATGTCTTAGTGTTACTATTCTTTTTAGATTTATTTTGATATTGAAAATTACTATATTGACTATCATCAAGTTCTTGAGTTACACCTAATTTATCTTCTATTTTATTAAGTATATCTTGCTCCTTTACACCTAATTCATTTAAAAAGCGCACAGCATAACTATCGCTCTCATCTACAATAGCAATTAATAGATGTTCTGTTCCTACATAATTATGACCTAACCTTGCAGCCTGTACTACTGCTATTTGAAGTATGCGCTTCGTTCTAGGAGTAAAATCTTCTGTGGTTACTCTAGTACGCATACCAACACCTATCTTCTCTTTTATAAAATCAGATATTACGCTGCTTTCTACACCCAACTCGCTTAATACTGTATAGGCAACACCATCTCCCTCTTTTAAAAGTCCCAAAAGTATATGTTCACTACCAACATACGTATGCCCCATTTTCTCGGCACTATCTATAGCCAAGTTTAATGCCTTATTAGCTTTTTCTGTAAATCCATTAAATCTATACATCTTTATTCTCCTTTTCTAAAATTCTGTACTATATATTATTTTTATTTGTTTTCAGCTAGTCTTTTTCTCACTATATTTGCTCTGAGCTCATCTCTTTTAGACGGCAACATTTCTTTTTCCTCATTTTTCATTAGTGTTGCAGGTTGAACATCTATAACCAAAGGGTTTATTACATCATAAGTTATATCCTTTATTTCACCTATTGATATCCCTAATCTTACATTAGAAATCAGATTCATAAACTCTTCATTACTTAAAATTTTTGAATATAATAGAATTCCCAATGATCTACTTATTTTATCTAAAACTTTTATATCTTTTGAAAGTAACTTTCTAGCAGATCGTTCCTGCTCTACCAACTGTAACACTACATTTTTAAGGTTATTAATTGCATCTTTTTCAGATAATCCTAATGTTACCTGATTTGATATTTGATATAATGCTCCTATTGCCTGAGTGCCCTCTCCGTAACTTCCACGTAAAGTAAGTCCTAATTTTGATAAACTAGATGAAATCCTATCTATATATCCATTCCTCTGAAGTGCAGGAAGATGAAGCATTATTGAGGCTCTCATTCCCGTACCAAGATTAGTGGGACATTGAGTTAAGTATCCTAATTTACTATTAAATGCATACGACAAATTTTCGCCAAGCAATAAATCAATTTTATCTGCTAAATCATATGTTCCATCTAGGTCTAATCCTTCCTTCATTACCTGTATTCTAATATGATCCTCTTCATTAAGCATTATACTAACAGTTTCATCATCCAGTAAAAGAAGCCGACCTGAGTCTTTATTAGAAATGAAATTAGGGCTAACAAGATGTCTTTCAACTAATGATACTAAGTTAATTTCATTCAATTTATCTAAATCTATCACTTTAAACCTATTAGATAAAACAGAATTCCCACCAACTAATACACCTGTTACTATCTTATTTATATCTTTTTTTTCATTGATATTTAATTTATAAGGAAAAGGATATTTTTTTAGGTTTCGTGCAAGACGTATTCTTGTGCTTACTATTACATCCCCCATCTCGCCACTTTTCTCATACCATTTATTCATTATTATCCCTCCTATTTTCTAAATCTTTAATTCTATCTCTTATCAGTGCAGCTTTTTCAAACTCTTGTTTATCTATTAATTCTTTTAACTCTCTTTTTAAATTAACAATTTCATTCATATTACTCTTACTTTGATCTTCCAATAATGCCTTCTTACCTTTATGAGTAGTATTACCGTGTATTCTTTCTATTAATGGTAACATCTTGTTGTAGAATACATCATAACAATCTGGACATCCAACTTTACCGCTATTTACTATATCATCAAATGATGAACCGCATTTTTTGCATCTAATTTGATCTTCTAAAAAATGGGTTTCATTTCCCCAAAATCCTTTAAAAAAATCATCAAATGCAAAAGAAAAATCATTAAATAAATTATTATATCCTAACTTATTTGCACATTCTGAGCAAAGGATTAATTCTCTTGTTTCACCATTGACCATTGTCTTTATGCAAGCGGTAGCATTATTTTTTAAACATGATTGGCATAACATAACTATTCCTCCTAAATCTGTGTAAGTAACATATTCTTTAAAAGTGAAGCTCTTAAATTATCTCTAAGTTCATATGGGACACATACATATGCCCTATCAGATAAAGCAGCATCTATTAATTTTGCCATATCTATACTTATAACATTTTGATGTTGCATATTCTGTAAAATTGCGCTGGCTGCCATTGAATTTATTTTATCTCCTATACAATTAACAACATGCATAATACACATGTTTCTATCCATTTTTACTCTTGTAATTCTTATATAGCCGCCTCCACCTCTTTTACTTTCAACCATATAACCCTGTTCTGGAGTAAATCTTGATGTTATAACATAATTTATCTGACTAGGAACACATCCCAATTCTCCTGCTAACTCATTTCTTTGAATTTCTGCATTTCCATCACTCTCATCCAAAATTTTCATTATATATGTCGCAACTATGTCACTCATCTTCATGGATGGTCCCTCCTAACCTTGACTTTCTTTGACTTTAGTTATATTTTATATCATATTAAAAAAACTTTCAAGGTCAAATAAGGGCAAACATTAACTCTCTGCTCTATTCTGGTTTAAATTGCATTTATTTTCTTTTGTTTTCTTTGTTTATCTTCATTTTTTAAAAAAGTGTAACACTTTTTTTCTAATTTTAATATTATATATTGAAAACAATAAAAGGAGGAAATAATCTTATGTGTTGTAACAATGGTATTTTCGGAGGAAATAGTTGCTGTTGGGTAATAATCCTTATCATCATACTCTTAGTATGCTGCAATGGTAATAACGATAGCGGTTGTGGAAATGACTGCGGTTGCGGAAATGGTTGTGGCTGCTAGTAATTAGCCTTCTTTTTAGCAAATAGCATTTTCTTAATAAATAAGGCACATTCATATTAAATATGAGTGTGCCTTATTCTTTATAAATAAATTTTATTTTATTGTTTCTTCTAAAGCCTTAGAGAGTTGATCTGGACATGATGTTGACCTGTTACCACATGTTATCCCTTTAAGTTTTTCTATAACATCATCAATTTTCATCCCTTTCACAATTGATGATATTCCTTTTAAATTGCCGTTACATCCCCCAAAAAACTCAACATTTTTTATAACATCGTTTTCTAGCTCTATAATAATTTCTTTTGAACATGTTCCTTTTGTTTTATATGTATACTTCATAACATCACCTAAACAAGAGCCTTTAATAGCTCCTCCTTCCTTTTCTTTAATGCCAACACTTGAGAATCTGGTGTAGTACATTTTCCTAAAGGTGAAAAAATAGATGAATACATCCCATGAAAATCTGTTCCACCAGTCATAACAAGATTATTATCTTTGGCTATCTTCTCCAGTCTTTCTGCATCGCCCTCTTTATTTCTTGTGTGCCAAACCTCTACACCATCAATTCCATATTCAATTAGCTCTTCCAATAAGTCAAAACTATCATACACTGATGGATGTGCAAGAACTGCAACTCCACCTGCTTCATGAATTTGGTCAATAACATCATAAACGTCAGGATATTCAGCGTCTGCATATGCCAAACCAAACTTAGGATTAAATAATTTATTAAATAAACTTCCGTATATTGAATCCGCATACCCTGCATCCATAAGTGCATGCATTATATGCTGTTTAAATATATTTGTACTTCCTTTGGCCCTTCTAGATACCATTTCAGGAGATATTGGATACATAGCCATAACTTTTTGAAGCATTATAGCTGCAGCTCTTCTTCTGCTTTCTGCTGTTCTTTTAAAAAGACCTTCGAGCCTGTTTGGGTTATCGCAAAGATAACACAAAATATGTGCTTTTCTTTTTCTTTTATAGTCATAAGCAGAAAGTTCTGCACCGGAAATAACTTCAATAGAGTGTCTTTTACCAAATATTTTCGCCCTAGTGGAACCTGCAAAAGTATCATGATCTGTTACTGATATAGTAGACACTCCTTTTTTCTTCGCAATGTAAATCAGCTCATCTATTCCTGTAGATCCATCCGACATTTTAGTATGGCAATGCAAATCGGCTGCCATATAATCACCATCCTATTCAATATTTCATTATATATATTATATAGCAAAAATCATTTTCAAACAAGTGTAACTGATAATTTTATTATATTTTACAAAAAAAATCAAGCTATTTTTTTAATTTAATATTAAATTTTTCTTTAACAAATTATAAAAATTATATTTTATAAAATTCTTGCAAAACCTTACAGTCTATAGTATAATATATATTATAGCTTTGGGGCATTAGCTCAGCTGGGAGAGCGCTACACTGGCAGTGTAGAGGTCAGCGGTTCGATCCCGCTATGCTCCACCAAAAATTATTAGCACAAACATTGAGTTTTTCAATGTTTGTGCTTTTTTACTTTATTTATAAGTTATGTAATATATTTTTTTCATAGTCAAAGATTATATTTAATCTAATTATTATAGTATTTTATATATCAATATCAGACTCCTCATCTTCTATATCCGATATTGTATCGGTATGTGTCTCTATTTCTATACTAGCAGACTCCCATTCCAGCACCGTAAAATTTTCAAGTGAAATATGAACTTGCTCATATTTATAATTACCCTCTTCTCTTGGAATTACCACACGTATCCTATATGTTCCTGGATCCATTGGCATACCATCATTCCACTCTGTGCCAGTAATATTTCCGTCTGAATCAGCGGTACAGTATTGGTAAAAGACCTCTGGAACACCATAAAATTCTTCATTATATTCAGATGTTCTATCATGGTCTATATCAATTTCTTTCCTTTCTATTGTAGATAAATCCGGTATTTCATATTTACTTACATAAGTTATAGCTGAATCGTTAAAACATTTTTTCTCCACAGCTTTTGCCTGATATAAGCACATTATATCTCCATCGCTATCTATTGAACCATAATTATCCTCTCTACCAGCAATCCAAAACTGCATAGGCCTGCCTTCGCTATCCTTACCAAAATATATCTTTTGGTTTGTAGCGTCTGATCCTATCAAATCTGTTTCCTTATTTAATTTTCCCCATGAACATTGTAGACCTTCCTTCACTGCAAAAACACGATTGTTTTTATTCGTTGTAAAAGCAGTTTCTCTAAAGTTTCTATCATTATATTCCCACGTATTAGGTTGAGTTGCATTTGCTAAATTGTCTGTCCCTAAATCTTCCATCCATATTTTACATGTAAGGGCTGGAATATCACTTAATTCCCAATTGGAAACATTAACTACAACCGAACCGGTACCATCAGCAGTAATTTTCTCTGCCGCTCCATAAGAAATTATTGAATCTTTATTATTCATATTATCATCTTGAAAAGCACAAATTGTAATGTATTTACCTGAAGAGCCACCAATATAGTCTATAATTATATTATTATTTTCATACGATATATTAGTTACTTTAAAATCACAATCCTTTAATTTTTTCTTAAGATACATTCCATAATCAGCAGTTGCATTATTACTTCTTTTACCAAGATCTTTATTTGACACCTCAAACTTTACACCGCCTTTTATAGTATTGAGATCATCAGCCGATGCCACAGATGAAAAGATTACAGAATTTAAGTTTATTCTAAATACTGGTGCTACATATGAATTACTATAGTTTAAAAAACCGCTAAAAATATAATTGCCGCGTAAAGCAATTATAGGATACGGACTTTCAGTTTTCACATAAGGGCCTAAATCCAAATTATCATAATAAGTTGATCGCAACCAGCTATATGTATTTTCTTCATCACTAGATGCCCAATAGCTTATTGGTATCATTCGGTTTAAATCACCTTTATTTTTTACCTTCTGCGTATATATACTACTATCACTTATATCTTCCTTTCCCCAACTTATACAACTTTCAGAATCACATCTGCCACTGGGTAAAAAGAATTTATCAGTTGTTTCATATATAACTGCTGTTTCTTCCGAAATACTATTACATATATTTGTTTCTATCGTACTTGGCTTTATTAAATCATACTCTCCTTTATTAAAGTGACTTATATATCCTCCTTCCTTTGAGTTCAAGTATTTTCTAACGTTACTTTGCCCCCAAATATTCGGATATACATCTAAAATGAAATCTGATACGTCATCTTCAGCAAAAGCTATTGTTACACCGCTCATTACTATTATAGAAGCTAATACTATACTTAAAATGCTCTGGATTTTAGCTTTACCTTTTCTCATCTTTATCACCCGCTCATTAAACAAAACTTTTCCAAACTAAGTATTTCTGCTCACCGTTAAATATTATATCATATTTTGTTATGCTCTCAAGTATCCTATTTAAAATTTTCTAACTGTATACTATCGCACATATCATAGGTATAAAGCTGAGATTTCTATATTTTAATTAAATTATCGGGATTTTTGAGATATACATTATCAAACAAAGAAAAGCCCAGTAATACTGGGCCTTTTGTTGTAAAAATATATTTCTTTATTTCTAATTACTCAAGTTTTGATACAAACACATTACTTACTTTAAACTATGTGAAAGTATTATATCATTCTTTAAACCGTGTGAAAATATGCACACATCATTAATAGAACAAAAACATTATTGATATTTAATAAAAATTACCACTCTTTCTTCTCTTTAGAACTATCATGATTGTGTCTTCTTTCACCAATCATTTTGTCAAACCATTCAACAATACTAGGGTCAGCATGCGAGAAAAACAGGCTGTCGCAATTATCTAAGCTATTTATTTTATTCATATCTTCATCATTTAAAGTGAAATCAAATATATTAAAGTTTTCTTCTATTCTTTCCTTGTGTACTGACTTAGCAAGTGCTACTACGTTTCTTTGCATTAACCATCTTAAAATAACCTGAGCGACCGATTTATTATATTTATCTCCTATTTCTTTTAAAACAGGATTTGAAAACATATTGTTTCTTCCTTCTCCAAATGGAGCCCATGCTTCTATTTGAACACCATACTTTTCCATATTTTCTTGTGCTTTTACTTGAGCATTTAATGGATTAGTCTCAACCTGATTTACTTGGGGAATTATTTCTCTTCCAAACAGACAAATATCTGACAATCTATCAGGGTAGAAATTAGATACACCTATAGCTCTTACTTTACCTTCATTGTATAGTTCCTCTAAAGCTCTATATGCTCCGTAATAATCGGCAAACGGCTGATGTAAAAGAATTAAATCTAAATAATCTACTTTTAATTTTCTCATTGACTCCAAGACTGATTTTTTACACTTTTCGTATCCATAATTATCAATCCAAACTTTTGTGGTTATAAATAACTCTTCTCTAGGTAAGCCACACTCTGAAATAGCTTCACCTACTTCTTCTTCGTTAAAATAACTTTGTGCTGTATCGATTAATCTATAACCTATTTTAATTGCATCTAATACCGCCTGTTTGCACTCCTCTTTAGATA
>CAKSUE010000007.1 GCA_934501135.1 uncultured Eubacteriales bacterium
TCCTAATACATTCGAAATACCAAAATCCATTAACAATCCAATAAATACACCAAACCACAGGCCTGTCATTTCGTCTTCAAAAAGAGCTATAGAAACAAGTATAGGTATCAACAAAATGGGCCTTTCACCAAATATTTCGGGAATCAATCCCGGTGTTTGTTGTATTGCAAAAAAAACAAGAATCTCTATTACATATGCAAACCATCTAATATATCTATATTTGTTATCCATTAAGATCCCTCCGATGAGGATTCTTCTGTATTACTTTGATCAGGCTGTAATTCAACTTGATCTTTTGCACTACCTGTAACAATATCCCCTTTTCCTTCAAACCATGTAATAACAAATACTTCTTTCATATTTATAATATCTTCAAAAGGTTCAACAACAGCATATAAACTTGCATCGAAAGAGTCATAAGCTAATTCTTTAATTTTACCCACCTGCAAATTTTTGGGATACATCCCGCTAAGACCAGATGTAACAAGCATGTCTCCTTCTTTTAGATCATTCTGAGCAGAAATATATGTTAGCCTTGCAAGATTACTATCTGCTAATTGAACTGAACCCTTAATAACTCCACTGTCACCGGTTCTGATATCAACAACACCTACATTTGTTTCCGGAGATAATATGCTTTTCACCTTACATGAGTTTGCACTAACACTGTAAACCCAACCAACTAACCCTTTATCAGTTATTACAGGATCATTCACAGATATACCAGAGATTGATCCCTCATCTATTGTAAAAGAATAAAAGTTTTCGTTTGGATCTCTTCCAATAATTGAACTTGGAACTATTTTTAAAGATGTATCCTTTTGTTTTAAATCAAAGTGCTTAACAAGCTGGGCATTTTCATGTTTTATATCATAATAGTCAATAGTTAACTCCCTAAGCTCCTTAACTTCTTTTTCCAGGCTTTCAACCTGTCCCTGAAGTTCTTCAACAGATTTCCTGTCTGTAATATAACCAGCAGCATTAGTTATATTTGTAGATATTTTTTGAATCGGGGTTGTTATAAACGAAAGTGCAGAAGTAAGCACCGGAACATCAACACTGGCGGTAAACAAAATTAATCCAAGCATTATAAGTATAATTGCTATAAGAATTTTAAAACCGGTTCCTTTGAAAAACTCCTTCAAAATTGCTGCCCCCTTAATATACACAATGCGGAGGTTTTACCCTCCGCTAATTATTTAACAATAATTTTTATTTTCTTTTTTTATTATTTCTGTAATACTCATTTGGCATAGAAATTTCTAAACGCTTACCTGTACCTGCTACAACACAATCTAAAGGATTCTCAGCAATATAAACAGGCATCCGTGTTTCTTTAGCTATTAAAACATCTAAATTTCTTAGAAGAGCGCCACCACCTGTTAGCATTATACCGTGGTCTATAATATCAGCAGAAAGTTCCGGAGGAGTATTTTCTAGTGTACTTTTTATTGCTTCAATTATTGTATTTATAGGATCAGCAAGAGCTTCTCTCACTTCTTCGGCTTCAATGCTTATATTTTTAGGCAAACCATCTATAAGGTTACGGCCCTTTATTTCCATGCTCTCTTCATTTTCATAAGGGTGTGCGGAGCCTATTTTTATTTTAATTAATTCTGCTGTTCTTTCACCTATAAGCAAATTGTATTTTCTCTTAATATAAGCAATTATAGCTTCATCGAATCTATCGCCAGCAACTCTAACAGAACAAGCAGCAACAATATCTCCTAGTGAAATAACGGCTACTTCTGATGTTCCGCCACCAATATCTACAACCATGCTTCCTGTTGGTTCAGAAACAGGTAATCCTGCTCCAATTGCAGCAGCCATAGGTTCCTCTATTAGTTCAACATCTTTAGCGCCAGCCTGACGTGCAGCATCCTCAACTGCTCTTCTTTCAACCTCAGTAACACCTGAAGGAATACAAACAACCACTCTTGGTTTACTAAAAGTACCAGATTTAACTGCCTTTTTTATAAAATATTTCAGCATAATAGATGTTGTATCAAAATCAGCAATAACACCGTCTTTTAAAGGTCTAACAGCAACAATAGAGCCCGGAGTACGTCCAATCATCTCTTTAGCACTGTTGCCAACAGCTAAAACTGTATCTGTTCTTACATCAACAGCAACAACTGAAGGTTCCCGTATTACAACTCCTTTTCCTTTCATAAAGACCAGTGTATTGGCTGTTCCTAAGTCAATACCAATATCCTTTGAAAACATTAGTCCTTCTCCTTTCAATATATACCTGCAAAAGCAGAAACTTAATTCATATCTAAATATTCTAACTATAAAAGTATACTATTATTTATATTGATTCTCAAGTAAATTACCTCAGCATATTAAATTTTCTAGATTATGTACAGTTTTTTCTATTTTTAAACGATAATATCTACTTAATTTATAAAAAACTATCATTTACCTGTTGAACCAAAACCATTTATGCCCCTATATGTTTCATCAAGATCATTTACTTCTATCACATTGCAAACAGATACAGGCATTAAAATCATCTGAGCAATTCTCTGCCCCGGTTCAATAGTAAAGGTCTTTTTACCCAAATTAATCAACCCAACGCAGATTTCTCCCCTATAATCGCTATCAACAACACCCACGCCATTTGCAAGGCTAATACCATGATTTATTCCTAATCCACTTCTTGCAAAAATCATTGCAGCATAATTATTATCACAAATCTGTATAGCTATACCTGTTGGAATCTTTAAAATCTCACCAGGTTTAATATCAATATTTTCCAATATGCAGGCGCTTAAATCTAGCCCCGCAGAACCATTTGTAGCTCTTTTCGGAATAGCTGCATTTTCTCTAACTTTTTTTATTTTTAAGCTTGTTTCCAAATTTTCCCCTGCTTTCAACTTATTTTCACATTAATATTAATTAATCAACATTTCTATAATACAAGCCCCTTGTTATCCCATTTTTGCATTGTTCACTTCTGTTGAAAATATTTAAGTTTTCCCCACTTTCCACAGAGTTTTCAACAGTATACCTTAAAACTAAAAAATTTACATTTTTTATTTCATTTATTCTATCTGCCATATACAAAGGGACACTATTTAAAACTTCTGTACATCCAAAATTGCAAATCATTGGAAATTCAATGCCTTTTCTGTCTGTTAAAACAGATTTTCCCATGCACCACTTACATCCCCCGCCATTTTTCCCCGGACAATTTCTTGTTATCATCATAGGAAGACGTCCGTAAGCTATAATTCCTCTTTTAATTTTTCCTTTAAGTTTAGATATATTATCAAGGGTAATCTCAAAAGATGTTTCAACATCTTCAAGACCAATTTCTTCAGCCCACTTAAGAGAGCTACTATTCATAATATTTAATGAGAACCCTCCGTGTACCTTAAATCCTAAATCTAGAGCTAATTTTACAGCACCTAGGTTTCCAGCTAACACATGATTTATTCCGATATTTTTAGCAATATTCAATAATTCCTTGACTTTATTTTCTTGCCCGAAAAAAATTCTCGGCATTTCAAGACATAGGCTAAATCCTCTATTTTTTAAGGATATTAAATCTTCCTTTTTTGAGTTTAGCGGAACATATACAAATTCACAATTTTTAAAACTTTCAGGTATATCGCAATGAATAAACCTCGCTCTTAGTTTAGGTAATCCTTCAAAATGTTCGAAAGTTTTTTCAACAGGTTCTTGTTTTTCTGTTGAAAATTTTATAGGTTTTCTAAATTTTCTTTTCTCTTGCAATTCATATATCGCCATTCTTCTAAGGGAATTTATAGATGACACTGGAACCGACAATCCTTTATCTATATCGCAATAAACACTTTTTACAAAAAATGGGGTATTTCCTGTTTTTTTAAGTTGTTTAATACATTTATCTGCGTCTATATCTAAATTCTTTGAATATTCTGACACATCTCCATTAACATTAGCAATATTTCCGTCCTCATCAGAAACAGTTAAACTTATTTTTTCTCCTTGTTTTATTTTAATTTCGAAAAATATAGGTATACACTGCCTTTCAGATTTATACATATTATGTAATTTTGCAAACACTTCATTTGTTGCCAATAACACATCTTCCTTAGATCTAATACCAAACATTTCTTTTCCGTATTTTTGAAGATAATATCCATCTGTAAACCCTGATCTTGAAAAGACATTTCTAAGCATATCTATACTCTCTTGTTCCACTTTTCCATCATCAATTGCTTTTCTGCATGCATTTACAGCTGCCGCAACATACTCTGGACGTTTCATACGGCCTTCTATTTTAACTGAATTTACCCCCATATCGATAAGTTCATTAATATGCTCAATTATAGACATATCCTTTAAGCTCAGATCGTACCCCGTGCCACCTGGAGCACAGAATGGCAATCTGCAAGGTTGGGCACAAAGCCCACGGTTACCACTCCTACCGCCTAACACAGAACTAAAATAGCATTGCCCCGAGACACTCATACACATTGCGCCGTGTACAAATACTTCCAGTTCAATGCTACACGAGTCCCTTATTTTTTTTATTTCAGACTTTGATAACTCTCTTGCAAGAACAACTCTAGAAAATCCCATTTCTTCAAGCAACTTCACACCTGATTCCGTATGAATAGCCATTTGCGTTGAGCCATGAAGCCGCATATCAGGCATAATATTTCTTAATCTTGAAGCTAGCCCTATATCTTGCAAAATCAAAGCATCTATATTTATACTCGCAGCAAATTTAGCCAAATCAATTGCTGATTCCATCTCTGAATCCTTAATCAGAGTATTTAATGCTAAATATACTTTTACTCCCCTTATATGGCAATATTCCACAGCCTCTTTAAGCTCATTTCTACTAAAGTTTTTTGCATTTTTTCTTGCACTAAACTCATTTGATCCCAAATAAATAGCATCGGCTCCCATTCTCACAGCGGGAATAAGAGCCTCAAATGATCCAGCAGGGGATAACAACTCAATTTTACCCATAAAAACTTACCATCTTTCCAAAAAGAACTTAATCGCCTTTACTCACTCTGTTCTCCAAACAAACTAATAATTCTTTGATTTTCATCCATTTCAACATTTATAATTTCATCTTCACTGCTGTCAATTTTAATCCCATCAATCACACCTTTTAAACTTTCATCTTCAATTGTTTCACCTTCGAATATCTTTTCATACTCTTTTAATTTTACTTTAAGGTCTTCAATTTCTCCTTCTAACCTTAAAACATCCTTTCTTGCCTCATCTGCCTGCATTCTTGCACCAACAGCTTCTTCAAGATAATCCTTAATTTGAGTTCTAAGATTGTCTGCATCATTCATATATTTTTTAGACTCATCACAATACTTAAGCGCCGTTAGCGCCGCAGCCATTACAACAGATACCCTCACATTTGTTTTTAAAACTTCATCCATTTCATTGCTAACCTCATCAGCAATACTTTTCATATACTCCTCAGTTTCATCTGATATAATAACATAATCTGTTCCACAAATATTAAGTTTCATTCTGTTTTTTGACAATTTTATTTCCTCCTAAATAATAGACTATAAGCAATCACAATACTAATTTTAATATTATAACATATTCTACTTGTAATTTAAATAATATAACAAAAAATGTAAAAAATAATCTAAAAATCTTAAATAAAGAGACATCTTAAAATTTTCGACAACACAGCAACCTAACGATATTATAATTGAAATTTATAGAATTTTAGTATATAATAATCATTAATTATAATTATTTGCAATATATTTATATTTTTGTTTAATAATTATAGATATTGTACCTTAAAACCTTTAAAAAGTTATTATTCTTAATTTATGGAGGAGTTCTTATGAATCTTAAGATTTCTAGCGGAGAAATTCGTAAAATGTTATTATCTAAATTATCTCATAATTTTGGAGTTAGTCCTGCAGAGGCCACTAACGAACACTTTTATAAATCTTTAGTTTTAGTAGTAAATGATATTATGAATCAAAGAAGAACTCAATTTGAAAAAAACGCTATAAAGCAAGAATCAAAACGAATTTACTATTTATGTATGGAATTTTTAATGGGTAGATCTTTAAAAAACAATCTTTTTAATTTAGGTCTTGAAGACACAGTGTCTACAGCATTATCTAACTTAGGCATAAAGCTCGACAAACTATATGAACAAGAACCCGATGCAGGTTTAGGTAATGGAGGTTTGGGAAGGCTCGCCGCATGTTTTTTAGATAGTCTCTCAACTTTAAAGCACCCTGCTATGGGATATTGCTTAAAATATGAATATGGAATATTCAGCCAAAAACTAATCGACGGCTGGCAAACTGAGCTTCCAGATTTTTGGCTACCTGGTGGAGAAATCTGGCTTCAAGCTTATCCTGAAAAATCTGTAGAAGTTTTATTCAACGGCGAAATTTCAGAATCATGGGATGGTCCATATCATCAAGTCAACCATATAAACGCAACAAAAGTTATTGCTATACCTTACGATATGATGGTGGCCGGTTACAATGGAAAGGGAATAAGTAGGCTAAGGTTATGGGCATCAAAATCTGAAGATTTCGATATGAGTCTTTTTAATAGCGGAGACTATGTAAGAGCCATGGAACAAAATGCTATGGCTGAAGTTATAACTAAAGTGCTTTATCCTGAAGATAACCATTCAGAGGGGAAAAGCTTAAGATTATCGCAGCAGTACTTTTTAGTTTCTGCAACCATTCAAGATATTGTAAGAAGACATTTAAAAGTTTATAGTACTCTCGATAACATTCCTGAAGTTGTTGCCATACATTTAAATGATACACATCCTGTTTTAGCTATTCCAGAACTTATGAGATTAATGTTGGATGAATGCGGGTATAGTTGGGATGATGCGTGGGACATTGTTACAAGAACATTTGCATATACAAACCACACCGTAATGAGAGAGGCCTTAGAATGTTGGGGAGTTGATTTATTCCAAAGAAGGCTTCCTCGTATATATCAAATTTTAGAAGAAATAAACAGAAGATTTTGTGCCTCAATGCATGATATGGGTGTTGATGGATATCAGGTAGGAAGAATGGCTATAATTAACGATGGAATTGTAAAAATGGCAAATCTAGCTGTTGCAACAAGCCATTCTGTAAATGGCGTATCAAAATTGCATAGTGAAATACTAAAAGATACTGTATTTAATGATTTTTTCACTGTTATGCCCAATAAGTTCAAAAACGTAACAAACGGCATAGCGCATAGAAGATGGTTAAACCAAGCCAATCCGGAACTTGCAAAGTTCATAACAGAACTTATTGGTAATAATTATATAACAGATGCCTCTAAACTACAGGATCTTCTTAAATTTAAAAATGATTCTGCAGCCTTAGAAAAGTTATCGAAAATAAAGTTAAAAAATAAAGAACGTATGGCTCAATATATAAAAAAGCACAACAATATTGTAGTTGATCCAAACTCAATATTTGACGTTCAAGTAAAAAGGCTACATGAATATAAAAGGCAACATTTAAACGCACTCCATATTTTATCAACCTACCAATGGTTAAGAGAAAACCCAAACGCCGATTTTGTTCCAAAAACTTATATATTTGGAGCAAAAGCTGCACCTGGATATTATTTCGCTAAGGAAATTATAAGATTTATAGTAAAGCTTGGCGACACAATAAATAATGATCCAACTGTAAATCAAAAATTAAAAGTTGTTTATTTAGAGGACTATCGTGTAACAGTTGCTGAACAATTAATGCCCGCAGCAGAAATAAGTGAACAGATTTCCTTAGCAGGTACAGAGGCTTCTGGTACAGGTAACATGAAATTTATGATAAATGGTGCTATAACATTAGGAACACTGGATGGTGCAAACGTTGAAATAAATGAAGCTGTGGGTGAGAATAATATTTTAATTTTCGGTATGACTGCCGATGAAGTTAACAAAATGAAAAAACACGGATATAACCCTATAGTACATTATAATAATAACCCTATATTAAAAAGAGCAATTGATGAAATAGCTGTTGGTTTTGGGGGAATAAGGTTTGACAATATAGCAAATTCTCTAATGAATCAAGATCAGTATATGGTTTTAGCAGATTTTGAAGACTATTCAAAATCACAGCAAAATGCATCAAAACTATATTTAGATCAAAACCATTGGAACCATATGTCTATTGTAAACATATCTCATGCAGGAAGATTTGCAGCAGACAGAGCTATTTCAGACTACTCAAGAGATATATGGAATGCCAAACCAGTAAAATAACCAATCCTTAAGGAGCCATATAAATGATATCAATTTTCGATTCAAGAGATACTATCTATCGAAATCCGACCGGTGCAGTACGTTCAGAATCTCAAATACATTTTAAAATTATTTTACCCCGTGATTTTCACTGCAGTGGTGCAAACCTAGCAATTATCGCCGATTATAACATGGGCTCAGAATACTTATCAATGTTTTGGTGCGGAATGTACGACGACAACCACGAAATGTGGGAATGTGACTATATTGCAAAAGAACCAAACATTTACTGGTATTACTTTGAAATAGATACACCTTACGGTAAAAAGAAAATCAATAAAATGCAATCGTCAAGTAAAGGGCAGATTTCAGATGGGTATTCATGGCAACTAACTGTTTTTAGTAAAGAATTTGAAACACCTTCATGGCTAAGTGGAGGAATAATGTATCAAATTTTTCCAGATAGATTTAATAAATCAAGCTACAAAAAAAAGAATGTTCCCAAAGACAGAACCATTCACAAAGACTGGTCCGACGACCCTGTATGGGAAGCAAACGATAGGGGAGAGGTTACCAATTCTGATTACTTTGGTGGAGATCTACAAGGAATAGTAGACAAAATAGGATATCTAAAAAAGCTAGGTGTAACATGTATTTATTTAAATCCAATATTTGAAGCCCATTCAAATCATAGATATAACACAGCAGACTATGAAAAAATAGATCCACTATTAGGAACGTTGCGCGACTTTAACCATCTTGCATCCCGATTAAAAAAGAATGGTATAAAACTTATTATTGACGGCGTTTTCAGTCACACAGGAAGCGATAGCATATACTTTAATAAAAACAATAGATATAATGTTAACGGTGCATATAACTCATTAGATTCTATTTATTCAGGCTGGTATAATTTTATAAAATGGCCAGATCAGTATAGATCTTGGTGGGGATTTGACTCTTTACCTGAGTTAGACGAATGTAATAATGATTACATCAATTTTATAAATGGTAAAGACGGGATAATTAGAAAATGGTTAAAAGAAGGAGCTTCCGGGTGGAGATTAGATGTTGCAGACGAGTTGCCCGATTTCTTTATAGAAAGTTTACGAGAAACTGCAAAATCTGAAAAACCAGACTCATTAATTTTAGGAGAGGTTTGGGAAGATGCCTCTAACAAAGAAAGTTATGGGCATAGAAGACGATTTCTTCTTGGAAAACAATTAGATACCGTTATGAATTATCCATTTAGAGATGCCATTCTAGGCTTCTTTACAGGTGCATCTGGTGTTGATATGGCAGAAATAATATGTTCCATCTTAGAAAACTATCCTAAACCTGTAATCAATATTTTAATGAATATTTTAGGAACTCACGATACAGAAAGGGCAATCACAGTTTTAGCAGGTGAGCCCATAAACGGAAGGGATAGAAAATGGCAAGCTAATAATAGCTTAAGCAGTAGTGAAAGAAAACGTGGCATTAAACTAATGAAAGCTGCTAGTGCTATGCAGTTTACGCTTCCCGGAGTTCCATGTATATACTATGGTGACGAAACCGGTCTTGAAGGATACAAAGATCCTTTTAACCGTAAATGCTATCCTTGGAATAACCAAAATATAAAACTTATAAAATGGTATAAGCATCTTGGAATAATAAGGGAAACATATTCTTGCCTAAAAGAAGGGGATTTTAAACTTATAAAATCAGAACAAAATTTAATTATGTATACTAGGTCAGACGATCACACATCGATTCTATGTGCATTCAATTCCTCAAAAAGTGATATAATAACAGAAGTTCCCGATTATTTTATTAAAAGTAAAAATTTATTAAATTCAGATATAATTGAAAAAAAGCTTATTATCCCTTCAGAGGGATGCTCACTAATTTTAAAAAGAAAATAAAAAGGGCATGCATTAATATAATGCATGCTCTTTTGTTAATTTTAAACCATAAATATTCACTTAAGAAAATTAAAATAAGCAATATCACTTTTTAAATCTAACTTATTGACACGGTAAACCAAACATGGTATACTACTAATCGTTGGTTAACTTATAATATTTTAAAGGAGCTTTTTTATGTTTATTTATTTATGGACGTTCATTTCAGAATTTATTTCTTTTACATTTCAATTTTTTATCTCCTTTTTTATATAGTCCTTTATAATATTTATTTTAACCTTCTTTCATATATTTTTAGTAATCCATTTTTCTGTGGAATTACTAACTTAAAAGAACCTCTTCGTTTTTGAGGTTCTTTTTTATTTGCAAATAAAATGGCCACATTTAATATGCAGCCATTAAAGTTTTATTCTTCTATTGTTTTATTTTCATCCTCTGAAAGATCTTCGTTGTTTTCAGTTTTAGAATCTTGATCCGACTCTTCTTCATGCGGAGCTCTTGCAATAGTTACAACTTTATTATCACCTGTTACTCTCATAACCCTAACACCTTTAGATGGTCTTGAACACTCTCTAATTGTATTAGCATGAATACGAATAATAATTCCGTCTGAAGATATTATTATAATATCATCGTCTAAATTAACTGATTTAATTGCTGCAATATCTCCATACTTATCAACATGATAATTTATAACTCCCTTGCCACCTCTAGATTGCAACCTATAATCACTTACGTTTGATAGACGTCCATATCCGGTTTCAGACACAGTTAAAACTAAAGCATTTTCTCTAATTAAAGACATCCCAACAACCACGTCATCATCTTTAAGAGTAATAGCTCTAACACCTCTTGCAGCTCTTCCCATAGGTCTTACATCTGTCTCGTTAAATCTTATTGCCATACCTTTCTTTGTTGCAACCAAAAGTTCATTATGTCCATCTGTCATTCTTACCCAGGCAAGCTCATCACCATCTAAAAGATCTAATGCTATAACGCCACCTTTTCTAGCTGTGTTATATGCACTTAATAAAGTTCTTTTAATAATTCCCTTTCTTGTTACCATAACAAGATATTTTTCATCATCAAATTCAGGAACTCTAATCATAGATGTTACTTTTTCATCAACGGAAATAGGGAGTAGGTTTGCAATGTTCATACCTTTAGATGTTCTGGACCCTTCCGGAATCTCATAGCATTTTAGCTTATAAACTCTTCCGAGATTAGTAAAGAACATAACATAATCATGGCTATTAATTACAAACATTTCAGAGGCGACATCTTCGTCACGTCTTGTCATACTCATAACACCGCGACCTCCTCGTTTCTGAGTATGATAAGTATCAATTTTTTGTCTTTTTACATACCCAAAGTTTGTGAGTGTTAAAACACATTCTTCATTTGGAATTAAATCTTCAATATCGACCTCACCAGTAACAGCTAATATCTCAGTTC
>CAKSUE010000008.1 GCA_934501135.1 uncultured Eubacteriales bacterium
CTCAAAAACAGGTCCAAATGCTACACCTCTGTTATTAAGAGATCTTGCATAAGTACCTCCTCCAGTAAAATAAAGATTAGCATCTTTGCCCATTATCTCTTTGTAAGAATCTTTAAGTATAGAAATAAGTGGCATATTTTCTTTAATAAACAGTGGTTTTTGATGACTAATTACTTTTGCCTTAATTCCCTCTTTTTCTGCACGTTTACGTATTATCTCAAAAATTGCCTGCCCATTTCTAGTTACAGGATACCTAACATCTAAATAAGCCTTTGCTTCTTCAGAACTTATATCAATTTTTCCTACATTCAAAGTAAGCTCGCCAGATTGTTCGTCTTTCATCTTTACGCCCATTGATGCTCCATGTATTTCAAGTCCAACTGTAGCATCTAGAAACGCACATAACCCACCAAGAGCTTTATGCCCAAAGTTTGCAGCTAAAAGTCTAATAAGGTGAGTAGCTGCATTAAATCCGAGTTCTGGATTTGCAGCATGAGCAGCTTTCCCTGTTGATACAATCATCATCCCATCTATTGTATATCTAAAGTCATAATCACCTTGTTTAGCATCAGCAAGTCTTTGTAATCTATGATCATCATTTTCAGTACAGTCTAAAAGGACCCATGCTTTATCTGGAACAGCATTAATTGCAGAACCCGCATGGAAATCTGTAAGAGTTTTTCCATCGTGACTCTCTTGAGATAATTCTATATGTAAAATTCCTTTTTCTCTATTACAAATACCATACTCTGAATCTGGAGTAAACGCCATTTTAGGAAGAGGATTATTTGAAAAATACTTTTTCATATCATCTTGTCCGGTTTCCTCCATCGCGCCGAAAATAGCCCTTAATTGCCTTACACCTTTAACATTATTATCCTTCAAAGCCTTCAAACAATACAACGTAATTATTGCTGCTCCTTTATCATCTGCAATTCCTCTTGCATAAAGCTTACCAGCTTTCTCAGTTAATACAAAAGGATCAGTATCCCAACCCTGTCCAGGTGGAACAACATCTACATGAGTAAGAACGGCTGCATAATCACTTCCAGACCCATACTCTGCATGTCCTGCTATATTATCTACATTGACAGTTACAAATCCCATTTCATCCGCTCTAGATAAAATCCAATTAAGAGCTCGTTTAGATTCATCTATTCCAGAGTCTTGAATATTATCAACATATGATTTTATCTCTACTAATTTCGATATATCTTTTATAATATCATCGCGATACTTAAGTATATTCTTCCCGAAGCTCATTACAAAAAATCCCTCCAGATAAAGTTATTGTATTTTATTATACAACTTAAATCAATCTTTGGCCATAGGCTTTTTAATATTTTAGTTAAAACTACTTTATTCAACAAAATTTACACTACTATTTTGTTTTTTATATTTTATTTTTTCTACGTTTAAACTCTTCAGCAATAAGAAAATCGCTCTGTGACGCAAAAATATATTTTTTATGTTCCAAAGTTAAAGGCTTTTTCAATCGTTTTTTATTTATAGTTATATACATTGTAAAAATAGCAAAAGAAATTCCGGAAATTAAAATTCCTAACTTAAGGCCAGGTGTAAAATACTTAAATCTAATATTACTTATTTGATTCGCCGGAACTCTTACAGCCATAAAGCCAATATTTACTTTTTCAATTTGAGTTGGTTCATCATTCACAAATGCTTTCCAACCTTTTTCATAAGGTACACTGAAAAAAATAAGTTTATCTTTATCCGACAAATTTTCAAACGTTGCCGAAAAGCCCAATTTATCATAAGAAAAATAGCTACAGCTATCATTTCTTCTAGCAACACAGTCTGCATAATAAGCGTCACTTGAATAATCAACATTAGATGCATTCCCTAATTCATTTAAAATATCAGAATGCCTTTGAATTTGATCATTATCTAAAACAATTGCTTTCAGCATTAAAAGATTCCTATTTGCTTCAATTGTGCTATTGAAATTTTCCTTTGAAACGTAATTGTTATAACTAAATCCATAAGGTATAAAATATTTATTTTCCCATATATCGAACCCATTCTGATTATCGTAATACTCCCATCCCGGCATTTGAGGATTAAGTTTTAACGGTCCACCAAAAAACTTATCATCGTCAGAGTAGTCAAATAACCATTTGCAAGAAGTTAACGCCCTTATTCCAAAATATTTTACTTCCGGTCTTGATCCTACATCCCTTTTTACTCCCACCGAAGGGTAATAATCCATCACAGAACCAGGAACAATAGAATGAAATGCTTGTATGGTAGGATACTGCCAAAACATTGCCTGATTATCCATACCATTATAAACGTCTACCCTACAACTTTCTATGTCTCCCGGTATATTAAATTTTTCTTTACCATTTAAACAATATGGTATTATAAAGTTATGAGTGTTATAAGATTGCGTCTTTCCTAAAGATAAGATATAAGTTGAATATAAAAATATAACGGGCACCAACGCCATACTTAAATATTTTATCATCTGAGTTTTATCATACTTATAAATAAACATTATAATTGCAATAGCAAGAAGCCCAATTAATGAAAGTGAAACATAAATCCAAAACCTATCAGGATAAGCCATTAAGCCAAACGAGCTAACAAAACCAACTCTATCTACATCATTCTTTCTAATAAACCCTATTGGAAATGCAATTGCAACAGTAATTATAATCGTCCATTTAATAGCTTTCTGCCAATTAATTTTAGATGTCTGTAAAGACATTACTGTTGCAAGACACAGCATAAGAGTTAACATATAAAACCATCTTGCATAATACGTAGAATTAAAAAGTTGAAAAGCACTATTAAGCACCGGTATTAATGCAATTATAAATAACGCAACCAAAAATTTTTTAAGCCAATGCTCTCTTTTTATCTGAAGCCATGCAATTACACCACTCATACTAAACATCGGTAACCATGCCCCTAAAGAAGCCCATTTTGCATCTGAGTCAGGTGTAAAGTTTGGTCTAGCTGGTATATCTGGAGGAAAAAATAGGCATTGTATTATATGAATATATCTTTGCTCTTTTCCGTAAAGCAATGCATTCCATCCGCTAAAAGTACTATTAACTCTAGGATTTTGTATAACAGCCATTATAGATGGCATCAGTGCTATCGAAGCTAGCAAAACACCAAGCACAGATTCAAAAAATAAAATAGCAACCTTATTTAAATTTACCTTAAAATCACCATAAAAAGTTTTAAATGTCCAATATAACAAAGCAAAAACTACTTGACCAACAAAAAAATAATAATTAATAAAACAGCTCGAAAAAACCGCTAAACATACTACATACTTAGTTCCCTCGTACATAAATTTATCTATAGCAGCCAATAAAAGCGGAAACACTATCATAGCTTCATGGAAATGGTTAAAGAACACATTATAAATTGAAAAGCCAGAAAAAGCATACAAGGCTGCACCTAAAATTGCAATTCTAGGATTTTTAACATATCGTCTTAAATATATATAAGAAGAAAGAGAAAGACATCCAAATTTCAAAACGAGTAGAGGCCCCATTAAATATGGAACTGCATTGCTCGGAAATATTAAAGTAATCCAGAAAAAAGGACTTGTAATCATATAAAATGTATATGATCCAATTAGATTTACACCCAAATCGGTTTTAAAGTTCCAAAAAATCTCTCCTTTTTTAACTGCATCATGGACCATTTGATAAAATGGTATTTGCTGAACATTAAAGTCGCCATAATAAATAAAATACCCTTTATCATAAATTATTAGCGGAAAGAAAAACAGTAAGGATAAAATAATTCCTACTGCAAAAGATAATAAATAATAATTTGTATTTTTATTAAGTCTTCTTTCAAGCAAGTTATTCAATATTCTCACTTCCTAGTCTAACAGCTATAGAAGCATATTGTATCATATTTTAAAGTAAAAATCTGTCACGTTTTGTAATTATATTTGATTTTTTCGGTTTTTAAGTGTATAATAAGTTGCTTAAGATTTTAAAAACCAACAATTTAGATAGGAGAGTGCACTTTATATGCCTCATTATAATAACAGTAATAATAGAAACACTAGAAGAAACAGATACGATGATTCTTATAATTATAATAGACATCCTGGTTTTGAAGATATATCATCCAGTTCGAAGCATAGTAAAAGGAAAAATAGTTCAGGAAAAACAGTTACCAAAGTTTTTATAGTCTTCCTTTCAATTCTCTTAGCAATAGGAGGAAGCCTTATGATATACACATATAATGCACTAGACTCCATGAATTTTGAAGATATTAGCGAAACTCCAAATTCTAATTCAACAAAGGGACTTCTAAACGACTCTATGGTTTTAAATGTTTTAATGTTTGGGTCAGACAGTAGAAGTGATTCCGCGGAGGATGGGCGTAGCGATTCTATTATGATGGTTTCAATTGATAACAGACATAATAAACTTAAACTCACATCATTCTTAAGAGATACCTCAGTTGAAATCCCAGGATACGGTTATAACAAATTAAATGCAGCGTATGCAATAGGTGGACCGAAATTGGCTGTTGAAGCAATAGAGAGAAACTTCGGTGTTGATGTTGACCGCTATATAGTTGTTGATTTCAATAGTTTTGTTTCGATAGTTGATATCTTAGGCGGTATAGATATAGAATTAACAGCTGATGAGGCTGCAACTATAAACCATATTATTGATGTTGAAAACTTAGGCAATGCCAAACCTATTTATGGCGCAGGAGTTCACCATCTAAATGGAACACAGGCACTTGCTCATTCAAGAAACAGAGATAGTGCATTATCAGATTTCGACCGTACTTCAAGGCAACGTGATGTAGTTTCTGTTATAGTAAATGAATTTAAAACTGCTTCACTTCCGCAGTTAACTTCAGTTGTTTCGGAAATCGGCCCAATGATCACTACTAACTTTAAGAAAAATGAGATAACTTCATTGCTATCTAATTCATTAACATATTTGAACTATCCTATATCTCAAAGAGGCGCACCCGATAGAAGCGAATGTTACGATGATTACAATGACGATGGCCAGGCTATTCTTGAAGTTACAAACTGGACAAGCTTAAGAAACGAAATAGCTACTTATATTTACGAAGAATCATTTACAGGTTCGTCTTCAACTTCCTATAAAAACTAATAAAAAAGCCTTGCGGGGAAACCTGCAAGGCTTTTTTGTTATTTATATATTTATTTTCTTTTCATTCTTCTTATTATAGATTTTGTCTCCTCATCAACACAATATGATTCCACTATTTTCTGTAAGGCCTTGTTAAATGTAAAATCATCAAGATTATTATCCTTTAAATATTCAAAAGTTTCTTCTTTAAACTTTATAAAGTAACAAGATATCGCCCAAGCCACTGCCATCTGTGAGTAATAATCTCTATTCTTTACCTTATCAAACTCTTCAAAAACCATCCCAATATGCTCTTGGTCCACAAAATATTTTAATGCCATTACAACTGAAAATCTTACATAATATGTTCTTGTATCTCTAAATAGAGGAAAAATAAACTTCCACATTTCATCTTTATGTCTATTAGTTATTTTAAAACCTGCACATAATGTATCGCAAACAGACCAATTATCAATCTTAGGTAGGAAGTCTCTTAGCATACTAAGTACATCATGGAACTCATTTTTAGCGTATCCGATAACCAATCCTTGGAGCATAATCTCTTCGAAAGTATCGTCAGAAGCCTCTTTTAAGTACGCATTAATATCGCCTCTTGAAATCTGTTTTGCCAATTTTCTAAGCTCAGGTATCCTAACCCCTAAAATATTATTAATTCCCGGTAGTAATTTCTTAGTAAACTCTCTATATTCATCATCTGCTAACTCTAACAATATTACTTTTAAATCTTCAGATAACATATCAAGCTTCTCTATTTAAATTATTAAATATTAAATTAACTATATCTTCATCAACAGATAAATCAAACTTCCTGGCAAACATACATTTAGAGTTCATAAGATCATTATAGTCCCCTTTCTTAAAAACATAAGGGTTGCCCCTTTTCCAGTCTATAAATCTAACACAAGAATAATAATCCCCATCATTATTCATATAGAACAAGTGATTTTTAAAGTCTGAATTTAATACAAGAGTCTGCAAAAATATCTCATCACAACATACACTATTTTTATAAAGCTTACAAATCAATTTCTCGTTTGAAACAACATAACTGGCCAATTCATTTGTAATACTAAACCAATTACTACCAAAACCAAATTCTATATCTCTATTTTTATTTCTATTAATGCCCAAAAACTCTTGCGCTTTAAGCAATGCTTTCTCAATCTGACTAATCAAATAGTTAGACTTGCAATGCTCCTGCAAAAAGTGGTATTTATTAAATCTTTCATATACACCTGAATGGAAATCTTCTTTTTTGCTAAAGTGAACAAACTCCTTTCCAGCATTTAATTCAAAAAAGTTAAAGATCTCATCTCTGGATTTAATAGGCATATCTACACCTGAAATTAGGTGATAATAGCTATACTCTCTCTTTATTGCTGCTTTCAATAAAGTAAGTTCACATTTTATTTGGCTATACCCACCCCAATTAATGGAACTTCTATCCACAAAAAATATATTGGACTTTCTAGGTAATGACTTAAATTTATCAAAATCAAAATTCTTGACTTTCTTATCAATATGAATATAAAAATCATTTTTACTATCATCAAGTAAAGTTATAGTTTTTTCAAGAATACCAAAATTATTATGTGCTATAATTAAGAAAGCGTGCTTATTCATATATATTCTCCCCACATTAAGCATATATAGTATAATATACACTAAAAGCTTTTGTGTCAAGAATACTTAATATACACTCCTTATATATATCAATCTAAAATCCTTCCATCTATAGAAACAACATTGACTTGCCATGGAATCATTTTTCCACTATTCTTAAGAGCTGTTATAACAGCATTTTCAATGCCCTGACAACACGGAACTTCCATTCTTACAACTTTAATACTTTTAATATTATTATTTTTAATAATCTCAGTAAGCTTTTCACTATAATCATTACTATCTAGTTTAGGACATCCAATTAGAGTTACATGATTTTTAATAAAATCACTATGAAAATTCCCATATGCAAAAGCAGTACAGTCAGCAGCTATCAATAAATTAGCATTATCAAAATACGGTGCATTTATCGGAACAAGTTTAATTTGCACAGGCCACTGCGACAAATAGCTGCCAATAAATTCATCTTTAGTATTTTTTGTAATGCTTGTTTTACTTTCTAATTCACCACGGTTTATCTTTTTAGAATGTGTGCCTGGACATCCACAAGGCAATTTTTCTTCATTTTTACGTCTTAAATTTTCTTCAACCGCTTCTTTATCATAAGCAGCTGCTTCACGTTCCTCAAAGGTAATAGCTTCTGTTGGACAAACTGGTAGGCAATCTCCCAATCCATCACAATAGTCATCTCTAATTAACTTAGCCTTACCATCTATTATTTTTATTGCACCCTCATGGCATGCATATGCACATAAACCACATCCGTTGCATTTATTCTCGTCTATTTTAATAATTTTTCTTTTCATATCAATTCTCCTTAAAAATTTTTTGTATTGACTTTACAAGCATATTTTAATATATTTAAAATACAAATTACGTTGTTTTTGCAACAAGGAGGAAGCATGGAAAAATATTTAAATAAACTGGTAACTTTGCCTTTATTCTATAATATAAACGAAAAACAAATACAAAATATTTTAAAGATATCTAACTCCAATATAAAAAGCTACCATAAAGATGAATATATATGGATGCTTTGAAGGGAATCTGAGTATATTGGCGTTATATTATCTGGAGTTGCTCTTATAGTTAAAGAAGATTTTGAAGGAAACAGAACAATTATGTCTAAAATCTACGAAGGTGATATGTTTGGTGAAACCTTTGCATTCGCAAATATGAAAGGTATTCCTGTAAGCGTTTTGTCGGCAACAAGCTGCGAAATTTTAACAATCAATTACAGAGCTCTAATGGATGCCCAATTATTTGATTGCTGTGTTCATAACCATCTTATAAAAAATATGTTATTTATAATTTCAAATAAAAATATAAGCCTTAACAGAAAAATAGAACATATTTCTAAACGGAATACAAGAGATAAGCTAATGTCTTACCTCACAGAGCAAGCGCAATTACACAGTAGCAATAAATTTTCCATACGGTTTAACCGGCAAGAATTAGCAGATTACTTATGTGTAGACAGAAGTGCAATGTCTAAAGAATTATGTAAACTTAGAGACAATGGCATTATTAAATTTAATAAAAACAATTTTGAAATTTTAGACTAATATGAAATAAAAACCGTTGGTTAAGATTTATATAACCAACGGTTTTTAATAACCTGTTCTCTATTGCTTAGTTATTTTTAAGAACAAATGATTCACAGTCAACACACTGGCAAACCTTTGGATCCTTTTCGTGTGTACCTATACTTACTTTGTCTAAACTACAAAATTGCTCTGTTCCACAATGGTTTTTACATGAATCAACTGTGCACTGAATACTACGGTTAGCACTACAATTACTCATAACTTTCACCTCGTTAAAATTATTATATACATTTTCTTGGAAACAACAAATAATTCTTGTTGGTCCTTAAATATTATTAGCTTGTTTCTTTTAATTATTCTATTTAAAAATTAATTCTAAATTCCAATGTCTACAATTTTTTTAATTTTATAATAATTCAAACCAATACTCCAAGTCTTAAATATTTCTATTCACTACTAATTCAGTTTTATCATATTATAATTATGTACACCGGAAATTTTTGAGAGGAGGACGAGTATAGTGTTTGAAGAGTTTTATAAAATGAATTCAATGAAATATACGAATGAAAGTCCACAAAAGTCGGCATTTCCAGATGATACAGTAGTAGCAATGGCATATATACCGTACCAACAGGAAGACGAGACATATAGCCCTGAACAAGGCATATGTAGTGGAACAATGTTTCCCGTTTTAAATAAACCATTTATAGGATGCGGGGGTTTTAAAAGTGAGTGATAGAGAGAGATTATTAAGAAGAATAGCAGCATATGATTTTGCAATAGTAGAGCTACAAATATTTCTAGACACGCATCCAACAAATTCTGAAGCTATAAGAAAACTGGACGAGTATACAAAGAAAAGCGATATTTTAAGAAGCCAATTTGAAGAAAAATTTGGGCCAATACAGTCGAATAATATTGAAACAAACCGTCTGGCATGGATATCCAATCCATGGCCATGGGATAACGAGGAGGACTAAGTATGTGGGTTTATGAAAAGAAACTTCAATATCCAATAAACATTAAAAATACAAATGCTGCTTTGGCAAAAATGATAATAAGCCAATACGGCGGTCCAGACGGTGAGTTGGGGGCATCTTTAAGATACTTGAGCCAAAGATATTCAATGCCATATCCTGAATTAAAGGCTATATTAACTGATATTGGTACCGAAGAGTTAGCGCATCTAGAAATGATAGGATCTATAGTTTATCAATTGACCAAAGATTTATCGCTTGAAGAAATAAAAAAAGCTGGTTTTGACGCTTACTATGTAGACCATACAACAGGTATTTATCCAAATTCTGCTGCCGGTGTTCCATATAACGCAGCATCAATGCAAGTAAAAGGTGATGTTATAACTGATCTACACGAAGACCTTGCTGCAGAGCAGAAAGCCAGATCAACTTACGACAATATATTAAGATACTGTGATGATCCAGATGTCAGAGATCCTATTAAATTTTTAAGAGCAAGAGAAGTAGTCCATTATCAAAGATTCGGTGAAGGTTTACGAATTGCTACAGATAAGCTAGACAGCAAAAACTTCTATGCATTTAACCCAGAATTCGATAAGCCATGTAAAAATAAAAAAAAGTAACATCTATAATAGGGTTTGTTAATTTAACAGGCCCTATTAATTTTTTGTAAAAGCACAATTTTGTTTGCATTATAACCTAAAGTATTTTATTTTTATTTATTTTACTATTGATTTTATTACAAATGTGAAATATAATGTAGTAAATTACATTATATAAGTTAAGAAATAAATATCGATTTATGCTTTAAGCATTACTTATATCTCAAAATAAATCTTAATTATTTAACGTATAATTAACAAACATTTAAATTTACGGTTATTTTTATATACTAATATTAAATACTATATTATATATAATTTATCCTGGAGGTTAATAAAATGCAAGAAAATAATAATCCTTATGAAAAAATAGACCACGATTCAAATACAAGTCAGAAGCCTGCTTACGAAGCTTCTCCTCAGTATAATGATCCATATTCTCAACCCAAAGACCAACCACTACCTAATCAAAATAATCCACAATACGTAACAAAAAAATCAATTTCAATTGCACTTGTATTCTGCATTATCTTATCTGCTATACTTGGATTTGGAGGAGGTTACTTGGCATCCTCTTCTAATATGAAATCACCCGGTGTATCAATAACTACTTCAAGTGGCTCAAGCAATACAGCTTTAACCACAGCCGATGGCTCATCTCTAACAGTGGCAGGAATTGCTGAGTCTGCTGGAAATTCTGTTGTTGAAATTACTACAGAAACAATCACAACCGGGGATTTTATGAATCAATATATAACTACATCCAAAGGTGCAGGTAGCGGTGTAATAATTTCTGCAGATGGTTATATTGTTACAAATAATCATGTTATAAGCGGTACAAGTAAAATAACAGTTACACTTAAAAGCGGCGATAGCTTCCCAGCAACAATAGTCGGGCAAGATTCAAAAGAAGATGTAGCACTTTTAAAAATCGAAACAAGTGGATTAAACCCTGTTGTTTTCGGTGATTCTTCCACCTTACAAGTTGGTCAAACTGCAGTAGCTATAGGAAATCCATTAGGTCAATTAGGAGGCACTGTAACAGACGGAATTATAAGTGCTTTAGATAGAGACATTACAATGGAAGGCGAAACAATGACACTTTTGCAAACAAATGCAGCTATTAATCCTGGTAACTCAGGTGGAGGTCTTTTTGATAACCAAGGACAGTTAATCGGTTTAGTTGTAAGTAAAACTGCCGGTTCTGATATTGAAGGCTTAGGCTTTGCGATTCCATCAAATACCGTTAAAAAGGTCGTAGAAGAGCTATCTGAGTATGGCTATGTAAGAGGTAGGGTGGCACTACAAATGTCGCTTGTAGACGTAGATTCAGCTCCTAAAGCTATGATGTATCAGTTATCTCAACTTGGTGTATATGTTTCAAAAGTTGCTTCTGGATCAAATGCTGAGGCTGCTGGGTTTAAATCTGGAGATTTAATTAAATCTATAAATTCTACAGCAGTTTCAAGTTCTGAAGAAGTTAACTCTGTATTAGATAATTGTTCTGTTGGCGATACTGTACAAGTAGTTGTCTACAGAGGCGGCCAAGATGTAACCTTAAATTGGACGCTTGCAGAAGACAAACCAAATAGTTAAAAAAATTAAAATAACCACTGTTATATTTTCAGTGGTTATTTATTTTTATTTGTAGATTCAATTTCACAATTTTCAA
>CAKSUE010000009.1 GCA_934501135.1 uncultured Eubacteriales bacterium
AGCTTAGACATAAATAGTCTAATAAATGATATGGCTAAAAGCACAGAGTCACCAAGATCAGCATGTCCATCACCAGGTGAATATCTAGAGCATTTTTCTGGCGATGAAGATGATATATATGTTGTTACAATAACTGAGAAATTAAGCGGATCTTATAATAGTGCTGTTAATGCTGCTAATTTATTTAAGAAAAAAAATCCAGAAAAAAATATACATATTTTTAATTCTAAATCTGCGTCAGCAGGACAAATTGCAATTTGCCTTAAAATACGCGAATTAGCTGAGTCTGGTAAGAGGTTTAGTGATATTGTTAATGAAACAGAGAAGTTTATAAGTAAAATAAATACTTTCTTTGTTTTGGAAAATCTTGAAGTCTTTAGAAAAAGCGGAAGATTAAATCATTTACAAGGAATTATAACTCAAGCTTTGCAAATTAAACTTGTTATGTCTGCCACAGAAGAGGGCGGAATATGTAAAGTAGGGCAGGCATTAAGTGTACCGAGAGCTTTAGAAAAGATGGTTTCTTTAATTGAAAATGCATATAAAAATGTAAAACATGAAAATAGGACTTTGGTTATAACGCATTGTAATTGTTTAGATAGAGCAGAATTAGTAAGGAATTTAATTTTAAATGTGTGTGACTTTAAAGAAAGTATAATTTGCTCTTCTGGAGGAATTAGCACAATTTATGCTAATGAGGGAGGATTAATAATAAGTTTCTAACTATATAATACAGTTAATGAAATGAGTTTATTTAGTAATATAATGTTAAGATAAAAAAGGCAGTTGATTTAAAGTCAACTGCCTTTTAGATTTAAAAGTATGTAAAATATTATCGGGTTCAAGATAAACTATAAGGTAATTTTCCATTTAATTTTAAAATTATTAAAGATGCTAATATAATTTTAACTATATCAATAGCTATAAATGGAATAACGCATAATGCAATAGAAGTTACAAATAAAGTGTTGGTTATATAGGAAAAGTAAAGTGTTCCCAAAAGGTAACAGACAAAAAGTCCAGCTAACATTGAAAGGTTTAAAACATAAAATTTTTTTCCAAACTTTTTTACAATTACACCTATAATGATGCTGATTATTGGATACGACAATAAAAATCCACCCCTGGGCCCAAAAAGTATTCCAATTCCTCCTGAAAAATTAGCGAAAACAGGGAGTCCAATTGCTCCAAGAGCTAAATAAATTATTTGACTTATAAAACTTCCATATGTATCTATTATACCTGCACATAAAAATATAGATAATAGAGTGAGATTAATCGGTATCGGTGAAAATGGGATGGGTATTGAAATTTGCGATAAAATAACGCTTAGTGCGGCAAAAAAAGAATATATAACTAACTTTTGTGTTTTCATCAAGTTCCCTACTTTTTAATAATATGCACGATTATATATTGTTTATATGTAAATGTCAATTGATGGTAGTATAAAACTTGAACATGTTTATATAATGCTGTAAAATTTTAAGTAAAGGAGTGAGAAAATATGTTATTAAAAAATAATGTAAATATAGTTTTAGCATCTTCATCGCCAAGAAGGCATGAACTTTTAAAGTTAATTACTGATGACTTTAAGGTTATTTCTTCAGATGTTGATGAGACGATACCTAATGATATTTATATTGAAGATTGTGCTGAATATCTTGCTAAAAAAAAGGCACTGGAGGTATATAAAGAAGAAAAGGATAGCTTAATTATAGGCTGTGATACAGTTGTTATTATAGATAATGAGGTTATGGGTAAACCCAAAAATAGAGAAGAAGCCTTTAAAATGCTTAGTAAACTTTCTGGCAAATCTCACTATGTTATTACAGGATGTTGTATCATATATAAGAAAGAAAAAAAGGTTTTTAAGGAAATAACGCAGGTAGATGTAATTAATTTAACTGATGATGAAATACGAGAGTATATTCAGTCAGGTGAACCATTTGGTAAGGCAGGGGCTTATGCAATTCAAGGTAAAGGTGCTTTGCTTGTAAAAGGAATAACCGGAGACTTTTATAATGTTATGGGGTTACCGGTATCTCGTCTTAATAGAGAATTAAAATATATTATAAAAGGTGAGTCATAATCTTAATGTATGGTATTTAACTGCTTTTTTACATCCTTTCTGAACATATTCATGTCTTTTCCATGAAGTGGCCACCAATGGGTTATATCTGGATGATTTGATGCTATACCTAGAAGATATCCCTCACTGTGGCAGATAATGTCTTTTTCTGTTAAGTTAAACTGTTTACATAAAAATGTACATAAATATACAGAGTTATTCCAGGCATTATCAAAATATTCTTGTTGACGCATAAAATCATATCTAATAATACTACTATGATTGCTACTATATATAACGCCATATGGTTCGCATATTTCAAATCCAATATAATTATTATTAGCTGAACCTCCGGCATGCCACCCCCTGTGATCCCAAGGGAGATATTGATATATTGACTTATCATCAACAAATGCGTGGACGCAGACTTCTCTATCGATTTCACCATATTTATATGATTTATTCCATAGATTAAACCAATCATCTGCCATAATACCAGGAACAGAAGTGGAATGCACCATAATTCCTTTTACCTCAATGCTATTATTTGTGTTGAAACAATCATTGTTGGTCATATAATTTGTTATAATAGGAGGATACTTGAGCTCATCTTTTTTGTGATTGGATAAGAATATTGGAATATTTATTATTAATACAATTAAAGACAGTAAAAATATTTTTTTCATAAATAAACCCCCTGCAGATAATATATATACTTTATATTAAATATATATATTTAATATAAATAATTAAAACAGAGAGCCAGAGAATAATTATTGAAACAAAAGCGTGAATTTATGCATATTTACTATTATTGTTAAAATTTATTAGTATTAGTTTACAAATTTATGAATTGAAATTTTATAAATTTAAAAAATCGTATATTTATATATTTTTTAAACATGAGATAGGTTATTTTGACATATAATTCGTCATTGTTACTATGATAAGATATGTAAAATTATGAAAAATAACATGCAAATTATTACATTTAACGGTATTAATACCATATTTCCCCTTTTTTATATGAGTATTTCAACATGACAAGCTAAAATGATAAAATAAAGTTGTTTACATTTTATCGATTTTTATGTATTATACTGGTAGTGATTTATTGATATCTAACTATGAAATTGTATTTTGGAGTGTGGAATTATGAGTGCGTGGAAAAGGGTTACTGGATTCTCATTAGCGTTTGTAGTATTAATTTCATCGCTGTTATTTTTTCAAAAGGATAATTCGGCTTTTGCTGTTCCTTATTCAAAGTGTTCATCAATGGTTCGGGAGCACTATGGTTTAACTGAAAAATGCCAGGATGGAACAATTTTGCATGCCTGGAACTGGTATTTTAAAGATGTTACTGAGAATATGAAGGATATTGCGGAAGCTGGGTATACAAGTGTTCAGGTTTCGCCAGTACAAGGTGAAAAAAGAGATCAAGGGCTTCCAAGATCAATCAAATGGTGGGCGTTATATCAACCGGTTAATTTTAAAATAGGTAATATTTTAGGTACAAGAGAAGAATTTATAGAGATGTGCAGTACTGCACATGATTATGGCGTTAAAATAATAGTTGATGTTGTTTCTAATCACCTTGCCAATAAAGCTGATGATGATATTTATACACTCTCTCCACAAGTTGACAGAGAGTTAAGAGAAAATCCAAGTTTTTGGCATAATATAAACGAGGTTGTTGATGATAGCTGTAGGTTTAATATGACTCAAAAGAGTTTAGGTATGCCAGATCTTAATACTGGAAACAAACAACTCCAAAAAATAATTATTGACTTTTTAAATGATTGTCAGAAATGTGGTGCAGATGGTTTTAGATTCGATGCTGCAAAACATATAGAATTGCCAGATGATCCACCAAATGTTAGAAGTGATTATTGGCCTACAATAGTATCGGGAATTAAATCTGAAGACAAAGAAGCATATATTTATGGAGAACTTTTAAGTCCTATAGCCACAAGAGTAAAAAGCTATACTAACTTCATGAGTATAACCGCAGATATTTATGGCGATCATGTTAGGAAGGCTATTAATGATAGAGATGTAGGTTGGGCATGGTACTACCAGATGGAAACAGGTGCAGATAAATTAGTTACCTGGGTAGAGTCTCACGATACTTATGCTCATGGGATTTCTGAATCATTAACAGATTTACAAATAAAGCTAGGCTGGTGTTTAATTGCCGGAAGGGCAGATTCAGCTCCATTATATTTTGTTAGGCCTATGGATGGACTTAGAGGAAACATTGGTGGAACAGGAGACGGAGTATGGAAAGACCCAATTGTGGTGGCAGCAAATAGATTTCATAATGAAATGGCCGGAAAACCGGAGTATGTTAGAAAACCTGATTGGAGTGTACTTATGGTTGAAAGGGGTAGCGATGCTGCAATTTTAACTAATGTTGGCTATGACAATAAAACAATAGTAACTGAAACTAATCTTAGAGATGGTGGATATTGGGATGAGAATAAAGAAGGAAATGTTTTTACTGTAGAAGGAGGCATTTTAAGAGGAACTATAGGGCCAGAAACGTCAGCTATCTTAAGGAGATGTTAACAATATATAAGGCTGCCATTTTATATGGCAGTTTTTATTAATTATGATGAAAAAATGCAAAACTAATACTTGTTCTTTCTATTATAAATTTGTGTATTTAGAGCATGATAATTATAAATATAATTAAAGAAAGTGGTTTGGATATGGAATTAGTTAGTATTGTGTTTACATCATTAGGCTCAGTATTAGTATTATTTTTATTAACAAAAATAATGGGATATAGGCAAATGTCGCAATTAAGTATGTTTGATTATATAAATGGAATAACAATTGGATCTATAGCTGCTGAAATGGCAACTTCTTTGGAAGATGATTTTTTAAAACCTCTTATCGCTATGGTAGTGTATGGGGGTGTAGCTGTGTTAACATCATTGTTAACCAATAAATTTATTAGGTTTAGAAGAATAGTATCTGGAAAGAGCTTAATTCTTTATGATAATAACAAATTGTTTCAGAATAATTTGAGAAAGGCTAAAATGGATATAGATGAATTTTTAATACAATGCAGGAATAATGGATATTTTAATTTGTCTGATATACAAACAGCAATTCTAGAGTCAAACGGAAAAGTTAGCTTTCTTCCAGTTAGAAATAAGAGACCTGTTAACCCTCAAGATATGAATTTAAACCCTCAAAAAGAAAGTATTCTTATAAATATTATATTGGATGGTAAAATTTTAAAGAAAAACCTTAAGGAGACCGGAAATGATGAGGTGTGGTTAAGAAAACAGTTGAAGAATTTAAATAATGTTAAATTATCGGAGATTTTCTTAGCAACTTGCGACTATAATAACAATCTACAGGTTTTTAAAAGGGAAAACTATAAGGGGAATAATGACAAGTTTCAATAATATATTATTTTGTTCCAATATTATTGATAGTTTACTTTAGCTATATATGCTTGACACTGATAAAAACAAAGGGTACAATTATTATAATATTTGTGTTCGGGTTAATCTGTAAATTTTAGCGGATTATTTTATTATAATTAGATTAAGTAATTATATCTGTGCGGCTAAAGGTATAATAATTCATGTCTTGTGTGTTTTTAGGGCTATTAATATAGTATCACAATTTAAATATAATTTAGCATGTTATAGCTATTAAATTTTTAATAAGAGAACGAAAACGAACTATCAAAAAAATAATGGAGGTAATTTTGTGACATCAGAATTTAACAACAAAAAAAGGGGATCATCTAGTCAAAAGACAATTAAATCAATAAAAAGACAATCACCAATGAAAACAATTGGTAAACAAACTGATCAGGTTCTTACAATGAATAGTAATGACCTGCTAGGAGAAAAGTCTAATTCTAAGAATAAACGAGATGGTTTGACAAATAAATTTGATAATAACAAAACTAGGAACAATAACAAAAACAAAGATAAAAATAAAAAGGATCAGCGTAATATAAAAAATGCTAAAAAGCATAACACTAAAAAAAACACTAAGAATCAGAAAAAAAACAGTTCACCATCAATAAAAGTTACCTTTTTAGGTGGACTTAATGAGATCGGTAAAAACATAACTATGTTCGAATGTGAAAATGATATATTTTTATTAGATTGCGGAATGGCTTTCCCAGATGGTGATATGTTAGGAATAGACCTTGTAATACCGGATTTTTCATATGTTGAAAAAAATAAAGACAGGATAAAAGGAATAGTTATAACACACGGCCACGAAGACCATATTGGAGCTATACCTTATTTGCTTAAAGATATAAACTTACCTATTTATGGAACACCGTTAACTATAGGTCTTATAGGTGGAAAGCTGAAAGAGCATGGATTATTTAATAAGGCAAAGTTAAATGTTGTTAAACCTGGACAAAAAGTAAAATTAGGGTGCATGACTGTAGAATTTATTCATGTAAATCATTCTATTCCAGATGCAGTTGGAGTTGCTATTTATTCTCCTGCTGGGATTTTAGTGCATACAGGAGATTTCAAAATTGACTGTACGCCGGGACATGGCGGTATGATAGATTTAGCAAGGTTTGCAGAGCTAGGCAAAGAAGGAGTTTTAGCACTGTTTGCTGATTCTACTAATGCTGAAAGACCAGGTTATACAATGACAGAGCAGAAGATAAGGAGCTCCTTTGAGGCTCTGTTTAGTAGAGCAGATAATAATCGTATAATAATAGCAACATTTGCATCAAACATAAGTAGAATTCAACAGATACTAGATTGCGCACAAAAGTACGATAGAAAAGTTGCTTTTTCAGGAAGAAGTATGATAAATTATATGAATGTTGCTGGAGAACTTGGCTATGTAAATGTACCTGAAGGGCTAATAATAGATTTGGATTTATTAAATAAATATCCAAAAGAAAAGGTTGTATTGGTAACAACCGGGAGTCAAGGCGAACCTATGTCTGCACTTTCTAGAATGGCATATTCAGAACATAGAAAAGTTGAAGTTGGTCCAGATGATTTTATTATAATTTCTGCTAATCCAATACCAGGAAATGAAAAAACAGTAGGAAGTGTTATAAACGAGCTGATGAAATTAGGTTGTAAGGTTGTATATGAATCGATGTATGAAGTTCATGTTTCTGGCCATGCTTGTCAGGAGGAACTAAAAATAATTCATGGTCTTACAAAACCTAAATATTTTATTCCAGTTCATGGTGAGCAAAAACATTTAATTAAACATGCTAATTTAGCAAAAGATATGGGTATGAAGGCATCTAATGTATTTATTGGTGATATAGGCGATGTTATTGAACTTAACAATGCTCTTCTTAAAAAGCTTAATTCAGTACCTGCGGGCCGTGTACTGGTTGACGGTTTAGGTGTTGGAGATGTTGGAAATATTGTTTTAAGAGACAGAAAACATCTTGGTCAGGATGGACTGATTGTTGTGGTATGTACACTTAATCCGGAGGATGGATCTGTTGTTGCAGGGCCAGACATAGTTTCTAGAGGGTTTGTTTATGTAAGAGAATCAGAACAACTTATGGACGATGCTAAGAAGAGAGTTATTAGGATATTGGAAAACTGTGCCTATGAGGATGTACATGAATGGGGTATAATTAAAGCAAAGCTTAAAGATGATTTGTCTAAATTGTTTTATGAGAGAACTAGAAGAAGCCCTATGATACTGCCTATTATTATGGAAGTGTAATTATTTTTCAATTTAGGCATCTCGAAAATGGGGCGCTGTATTTGGAGGTTTTTTAATGAAAAAAAGGGTTTGGACAGTATCTCCATTTTTTATAATAATTAATATATTGCTTTTTGTAACTGCTTTTATAAGCTTGTTTTATAATGTAATATTATTCTGTATAGAGATATTTGCTGCAATTGTATCTACAGTGTTTTTTATATTAAGTTCATATAAATTTAATAGATATATTAAAACTGTTATAAAAAGTGCAGAAAATGTATGCTCCGGAGTAAACAAAAATTTTTTAGAAAAGATACCCTTGCCTGTTGTTGTAGTTGGAAAACAATCTGATATTGTGTGGTTTAATGAGAACTTTGAAAATTCTGTTTCTAAGGGAATAGATTGTACTGGTGATAATATATCTAATTTTATTGGAGAAAAAACACTTGATAAAATCCATGATAAAAATCTTACAGATGTAAAATGTGGGGGCCTCAGATACACTGTATTTGGGGTTCCTTCAGATGAAGTTACAATTTTATACTTTTTGGAAGATACATATTATAAAGAAATAAGTATTGAATATTCTGAAAGTAGGCCTGCTGTTGCGATAATTATGTTTGATAACAGAGAGGAATTTGAAAGAGAAAGCACAGATGGAGAAGATGCACAAATAGTTGCGAGAGTTGAATCTGTACTTCAAAAATGGGCTGCCGGAACTACAGGCTTTTTTAAAAAATTGAGTGGAGATAGATACATGGTGATTATGGAGGAACGCCATGTTAAAAAGTTTATTCAAGAGAAATTTAAGATTCTAGAGGATATTAGAAATATTAAACTAAATGATACGACTTGGGCCACAATATCAATAGGCTTGGGAAGAGGAGGAAGAACTTTAAAGGAATGCGAATTCTGGGCAAGAAAGGCTCTTGATATGGCCCTTGGAAGAGGCGGAGATCAGGTAGTTATTAAAAGCTTTGAAAAATATAAGTTCTTCGGAGGAGTTTCAAGGGGCTTTGAGAAAAGAAGTAAAGTTAGAACGAGAGTAATATCTGCAACATTATCAGAGCATATTAGATCAAGTGATTGCGTTTTAATTATGGGTCACAAATTTTCCGACTTAGATAGTGTTGGAGCAGCCATTGGAATGTGTAGCGCAATTAATAAAGGACAAAATAAGCCTGCATATGTAGTTATAAACAAACATGAAACCTTAGCGTATGCTCTTGTTGAAAATATTGAAAAGGAAAATAATAAGAGTATATTTTTATCTCCTGAAGATGCTCTGGACTTTATTACAGATAAAACTTTGCTTATTATTGTGGACACACATTCAGATAGCTTTGTAGAAAGCGAGGAAATATATAAACGATGCGACAAGGTTGTTGTTATAGATCATCATAGAATGATGGTTAATCATATAAATAATGCGCTGGTGTTTTATCATGAACCTTATGCATCATCTGCTTCAGAAATGGTAACAGAAATTGTACAGTATCTCAGTGATAATGTACTGACAAGATTAGAGGCTGAAGCATTGCTTGCTGGAATTATGCTGGATACAAAAAACTTTGTCTTGAAAACAGGATCAAGAACTTTTGATGCCGCATCTTATTTAAGAAGAAGAGGTGCAGATACTGTTGAAGTAAAAAGAATGTTTTCTAACTCTATAGATACATACAAAGCTAAATATCAACTTGTATCTGGGGCTGAAATCTTTAATAATTGTGCAATAGCTTGTGCGGAAGAAGGTACCAAGGATATTAGAGTTGCCTGTGCTCAAGCGGCAGATGAACTGTTAAGCATACAAGGAGTTAGTGCTTCATTTGTTATTTATCCATCTGAAGGCACAATTAACATCTCCGCTAGATCTTTAGGAGATGTTAATGTTCAACTTATTATGGAAGAAATGGGTGGGGGTGGCCATCAGACAATGGCTGGCGCTCAGATAAAAAATAAAAATATAGAATATGTTAGAGAAGAATTAGCAAAGATTATCAGTTCAATTGAGGTTGTTAATTAGATAGATAGTTTAAGTAAATGGAGGATATAATTAATGAAAGTTATATTACTATCGGATGTTAAAGGTAGCGGGAAAAAGGGTGATGTTGTAAATGTTTCAGATGGATATGCAAGAAACTTTTTGTTTCCGAAGAAATTGGCCAGGGAAGCCAATGCACAAGCTTTAAATGAGCTTAATAATGAAATTAAAGCAAAAGAACATAAGCTTGAGTTACAAAAAAATGAAGCCTTTGAAAATGCCCAGAAATTAGAGGGAAAGACCATAAAGATTTCTGCAAGTGCAGGTGAAAATGGGAAACTTTTTGGCTCAGTAACATCTAAAGAGGTCTCAAAAGAAATTAAGAATAGTTTAGGGATAGATATTGACAAAAGGAAAATTAATTTAAAAACTGAAATAAAAGCTTTTGGAAACTATGAATGTGAAGTAAAATTATTTAGCGGAATTGTAGCTAGATTAAATATTTTAGTAAGTGAATAACCAGTTTTGTAATTGATTGGGGGGATAAGATGGCAGACATTCAAGTAACATCAGGTTACGATGGTTTAAAATTACCATATAGTCCGGAGGCTGAACAATCAGTTTTAGGTGCAGTTTTATTGGATTCAAGTTGCCTAGATAGAGTTGCAGAAATTCTTCCTAAATCTGATTATTTTTATTTAGAAAACCATAAGTTAATTTATGAGGCTATGCTTGAAATGTTTACCCTTGGACATCCAGTTGATTACGTGACTGTACTAGAAAAGTTAAAAACGGATGGTAGTTTTGACGAAGCTTCTAGCAAAGGATATTTGCTAGAGCTAGCTCAGATAGTTCCATCAATATCTAATGTTGAGTCTTATGCAAGAATAGTTAGAGATAAGTATGACGTAAGAATGCTAATAGTAACTGCGCGAGAAATAATAGAAGATGCAGCCGATGGAATGGGTGATGCAGCAGAGTTACTTGATAGTGCAGAACAAAAGATTTTTGATATAAGGCGCGGCAAAAATATGCAAGGGCTTCAAAGGATAAATGAAATAGTTATTCAAACCTTTGATAGATTGGATATGCTTAATTCTGATGATTCTAGCATACATAAAGGAATACCCACGGGAATTGGCACTTTAGATGAAACCATAACAGGTCTTAATCGATCTGATTTAATAC
>CAKSUE010000010.1 GCA_934501135.1 uncultured Eubacteriales bacterium
CTCTTACGCAACCCCTTTTCAACTCTTATAAGAATAGATGTAAGACCTACAACTAATATTAGATAAATAATTGCTATTGTAAGAAATGGCACAACAGACTCATATGTTTGGCTTCTTATTATATCTCCTGCCTTTGAAAGATCAACAACACCAATAAATCCTGCTACAGAAGTTTCTTTTATTAATGTAATCATCTCATTAGCCAAAGCAGGTAAAATATTTTTTAAAGCTTGAGGAAAAATTATTTTTACATATGTAGTTCGCTGGTTAAGTCCTAGCGACCTTCCGGCTTCTGTTTGTCCTTTATCTACAGACATAATGCCTGCTCTAATAATTTCTGCAACATATGCACCAGAGTTAATTCCAAAAGCTAAAATTGCAGCAAAAGATTTTGAAGTTGGATACGTTGCTAAAATTATATAATACATTATAAACAACTGAACAACTGTAGGGGTTCCTCTAATTACTGTTAAATAAATGTTAGCTAAAATTCCTAACGGTTTGAACTTTTTATTTTCAGCAGATATCACTTTTAAAATTGCAACTATTAAACCTATGGCAATACCAATAATAACTGAAAATATGGTTATTTTAAGTGTCTCTATAAGTCCATTAACTATATATTTATACCTATCTTTTTCAATAAGATTCAAATATATTTGATCTATAAAGCTATCTGAATTACTTTCCTGATTCTCTGTTATAGACTCACTTTGGGTGTCAAGACTTTCATAATACATATACTTTTCTACAATTTCATTTAGCTTTCCTGATTCTTTAAGCCTAGCTATAGTTCCATTAATGGCGTTTAAAAGTTCAGTATTCCCCTTTGTGACAGCTATTCTATATTCTTCATGAGTAAGAATCTGATCTAACTTTTTAACTAAATCACTATTCTTTTCAACAAGTTTATCTGCGGTGAAATTGTCTACAACAACAGCATCAATTTGACCATTAATCATATCAGAAACTGCATCCATACTTTTATTAAATCTTACTACCTGCATATTCCCTGTTTGTGTACAATATGTATCTCCAGTAGTTCCTAAATGGACACCCACTTTTTTACCAACTAAATCATCTTTATTAAAAATAGTACTGTTTTTCATAACTATAATTGATTGAGATACATTAAAATAAGGATCAGAAAAATCAATATTTCTCGCTCTATCTTCGTCATAACTTAAGGCTGCAGCTGAAAAATCGCTCTTTTTTTCTTTTAACTCAAATATTATTGCATCAAAAGATATATCATTAATATTTAAATTAACCCCTAAATCGGCTGCAATTTCCTCTGAAATATCTATATCTATTCCAACTATATCGTTTTCCGATTTAAACTCAAATGGTTCAAATTCTGCATTAGTTGCCATAGTGACATAACCGTTAGATTTAATTGTTGCAATGGTTTCCTTTTCTTTAGTTGAACAAGCAGACATAGAAAAAGCAAGAACAATTAATAATAAAATGGAAAAATTTTTTAAATAGCTTCTCATATTCTCCCTCTCAAAAAATAGTTAAAATACATAATCCTATACAATATTCTATATAAAATCAAACTAATATTATTATATATTAAAATCAGAAATCATTCAATGGCAGAGAATAAATTTTGTATATTATATCATTTTATTTTGTAATTACTAATATTCATTCAACAATAAAGCAAATTATCATATATCCTAAAGTGCTACTATGATTATATGGTTGTTGACTATTATCGCTTATGCGTTTAAAATAGATAAGTATATCAATTTTTGATTAAAATGGAAAGGGATGTGCTTATAAATGCAAAAAAGCAAAAATTTCGATAATATGCATAAAAGGATAGTTAGTATAATATTAGCATTAACGTTTATATTGACTTTCTTTGGTTGTAAAAAATCAGACTCAGTGCAGGCTCATGAATATCCTGTTACAATTGCAGATGTTACTATAAAAAAGAGTCCTGAAAAAGTGGTTGCGTTGTCAGATTCATTGGCAGATATAATATTAGCCTTAGGCCTTGAAACTAAGCTTGTGGCACGCACAGACGAATGTACACAAGAAGAATTATCACCACTTCCATCAATAGGAAGCGCAGAGAATATTAATTTAGATAAAATATTATATTATTCACCAGATTTAATATTAATCGACAAAGATCTAGATAGTAATATTTCTGCAAAACTTCAGGAACTAAGCATTCCTGTAATATATTTAAAACCGGCTACAGGACGTGATTCTTTTATAGCTTTATATAAAAACTTGGGATCTATTCTTGCAGGAGCTCAAACAGGAAATAAACTTGGCGAAGATACAGCTAATCATATTCTTATGACTCTTGACGATATAAATAGAGTTATTCCTCAAAAATCAACTGTTACAACCGCATGCTATTTTTTTGATAGTAATAAAAAAATAGCCACAGGAGATACCTTCGCTTCTATGTTAATTGAGATTTCAGGTGCTACAAATATAGCAAAAAGTTCCACAGGTTTTACTATAGATACTAATATTTTAAAAATATCAAATCCTAGTTTTATATTTTGTGCTGAAAACGCAAAAAATGATTTATTAGCAGATAGCACTATTTCAACTTTAAATGCTTCAAAAAATGGTAATGTGTATGAGATGAATGAGCATTTAATGACAAGACAAGGACATACAGTTGTTGATGCAGCTATATTTATGGCTGGTAAAATGTATCCTGAACTAGCATCATCTAACTCATCAAAACTAACCAATGATGAAAATGACTCTGATCAAAAAAATAACACTCAGGTTGAACCAGATTCAACAGAATCTAATGTAGAAGAACCTCAAAATGATCAACAGCAGGAATCAATTGAAACAAATAAAATTGTCCATATTTCCGATGGTGAAGTTAGTGATAATGTTTTAAAAGTAGAAACTCGACTAGACGAATTAGATTTCATGCCATCTAAACCCAACAATGTTTTCGATGAATATACAGTACGAGCAATAACCGATTTTCAGTATATAAATGGTTTAGAGGCAACTGGCGAAGCAAATGAAAAAACGCTAGATCTTCTATTCTCTGATAATGCTATCCCAAGAGGAGAGCCATCTCGAATCAAGTAATTTCGCCTGTTTTTGATATATTCACCACTTGTTGACTTTTCCGCTGCAGTGTTGTATAATTCATTCACCAAAAGTGTAAATTTAATAATTAAGGGAGAAAATATTTTGTTACAATCATTACTTACAACAGGATTATCTTCACTACTATTTATTATAAAAGTTATATTACCTCTATTAGGGCTTGTAATTGTGCTAAAATGCTTCTTATCTATGAATAAAAATATAAGAGAAGAAAAACCTTTGATAACACTGTTAAATTCAATTACAGGCGACTATATCCCTGTATTATATTGGGAAAATTCTATAGGAAGAAGTAAAAACTCCGATATTGTTCTTGCAGATCCAACTGTGTCTCGTGACCATGCAGTCTTAATGAGACGTGATGAAGGCTGGATTGTAACAGATACAGATTCTAGATCTGGAGTATTTGTAAATGGTAAAAAAATTAAATCTAAAAAACAAGTATATATCGACGATATTATAACTGTTGGATCTACATCTCTTGTACTAAAAAGGCATAGTGACTATATAAAAAAGACCGGTCTTTGGGATGTAAAATATGAATATAAAAAGAAATTCGCTACCTCATCTGTTGGACTAATGTTTTTATTAACAATCTTTCAGATATTATGTGCATTTGAATTATGTTTCTCAGAAAATGCATTTAACTTTGAACCACTAATACCATTTGCTATTCTAAATATATTGTCATGGACATTTTTAGCTTTTTCAAGAGGTATATTTAAACGGATTACTTTTGAGCTTGAAACATTAGGGTTACTCTTTACAAGCATAGGCATTGCCCTTATATGCAGTTATGACGTTGAAAGTACTTACATGCAACTTGCCAGTTTATTTTTAGGCATGGTACTGTTCTTAATAATAATATGGCTAATTGAAGATCCAGACAAAATTATGGATTGGCGTTTATTTGTAATGATCGGAGCTGTTCTGCTACTCATTGTAAATTTGATATTTGGAACTACTAAATTTGGTTCTCAAAACTGGATAGTTATAGGTCCGGTTTCAATACAACCGTCTGAATTCGTAAAAGTTGCATTTATTTTTGTTGGTGCGTCTACTTTAGACAGATTGCAAACTGCAAAAAACTTAACTGAGTTTATTATCTTTTCAGGTTTATGTATAGGTGCACTGTTCCTAATGAATGATTTTGGAACTGCATTAATATTTTTCGTAACATTCTTGATAGTAGCATTTATGCGTTCAGGTGATATAAGAACAATAATTTTAATCATCGTTGCAGCTATTTTAGGCGTATTTATGATATTAAAATTCAAACCTTACGTTGCAGACCGTTTTGCATCATGGGGACATGTTTGGGACTATATGTACTCATCAGGCGGATATCAGCAAACACGCGTTTTAACATATTCTGCAAGCGGAGGACTCTTCGGTTTGGGATTAGGACGTGGTGAACTTAAATATATAGGAGCTGCACCAAGCGATTTAATATTTGGAATGATATGTGAAGAAATGGGACTAATAATAGCAATAATTGCTGTTGTTTCAATAGCATGTCTAACATTATATGCAAGGAAAGCAAGTTCGAAAAGCCGTTCGACATTTTATTATATATCCGCATGTTCTGCCGCTGGTTTATTAATATTTCAGACTTGCCTTAACATATTTGGAGCAACTGATGTATTGCCTTTAACCGGAGTTACTCTTCCATTTATAAGCCTTGGTGGTTCAAGTATGATCTCTGTTTGGGGATTATTGGCATTCATTAAGGCTGCAGATGAAAGAACTTATGCAGCAAGGAAAATGTAGTAATATTCGTGTAGCTACTTTTAATCTTAGAAAAGGAGCATGATGATTAATGAAAAAAACTCGTAGACGCTCTTTAGTAATATACATCTTATCTATTGGATTCTTTGTAGGGTTGGGCTTATTCGTATTTCGCTTTGTAACAAATGCAGAAACTTGGGTTATGAAACCAATTAATGAGCATCTTGCCGGAGATGAACTTAATCAATCCGGTTCTATATATGATACTAATGGAGTAGTTCTGGCACAAAGTAAAAATCAGAAAAGAGTATACAACGACGATGAAAATATAAGGAAAGCAATGCTTCATATTGTTGGGGACGATAGCCCCAATATATCAACTTCAATACAACATGTATATAAATCTGAACTTTTCGGTTATAATCTCGTTTTAGGATTATCAGCACCAAAAAAACTTAGAACTTCAAAAGATATTAATCTTACATTAGACAGTAACCTCTGTAAGCTCGCATATCAAAAACTTGGTAATAGAAAAGGAACTGTTGGTGTTTATAATTATAAAACTGGTGACATATTATGCATTGTAAGTACTCCTACGTATGACCCAGAAAACATGCCAGATATCAGCACAGACACAACAGGCAAATATGATGGTGTATATTTAAACAGATTTTTATCTGGCGCACTTACGCCAGGGTCAACATTTAAAATTGTAACTTCTACAGCAGCAATAGAAAATCTACCAGATATTTATGATGATACTTTCAGTTGCAAACAAACCGAAACAGTTTCGGGTGAAAAAATAACCTGTATTGGATATCATGGAAATATTGGCATTAAGAGAGCTTTTGAAGTGTCTTGCAATATTACATTTGCTGATATTGCAATAGAATTAGGCGCTAATAGAATGACTTCTTGTGCAAATAAAATGGGATTTAATAAAAATTTATCAATTGATGGAATAACTTTAGAAAAAAGTGTTTATGATGTAACAGGCGCCACAGAAGCTTCGATTGGATGGTCTGGTGTGGGACAGTATAATGACCTTGTCAACCCAGCACACATGATGATTATTAATGGAGCAATTGCAAATGGTGGCACACCTATTCAGCCACACATAATAAAATATATGACATCTAGTCTTGGTATAAAATCTCATGTCGCTACAGCTACAAAAGGAACGGAAATGATGAGTTCAAGCACAGCACAAGATGTATCGGATCTCATGCGCAATGCTGTTAAAAACAATTATGGAAGTTCCATGTTTGGTAACTTAGAAGTATGCGCAAAAACCGGTACCGCAGAAGTATCAAATGATAAATCTAAAGATCCCCATGCATGGATGGTTGGATTTTCTAGAGATACAGACTGCCCCTTGGCATTTGTAGTTGTGGTTGAAAATGGTGGATCAGGAATACAGGTAGCAGGATCTATTGCAGCATCAATAATGAACGAAGCACAAAATATTCTTCGCTCTTAAATATGAAAAATATTTGATAATATTAACTTAAGCATGGCAATAATATAGTTGTCATGCTTTTTTGCCAATTTATAATTAAAATTTGCGAAATATTATAATCATATAATTTCTAAATTGCTTGACAAATCAATAAATAGGTGATAAATTAATATATAGATTAGCACTCACAAGCTAAGAGTGCTAATATAATTTAGGGGTGACTAATGAGCACTAAAATATTATCAAACCTCTATATTAAATACCTTTAATTGGATCACCTTATTAAATAATATAATAAAAGAGGTAATTATATGGGCTTGGCAGGAAGAAAAGCTAAAATTCTAAATGCTATAGTGGAAATATACGTTAAAACAGGTGAGCCTGTATCTTCAAAGGCTGTATGTGATGCTCTCGATATTTCTGTTTCTCCTGCAACTGTAAGAAATGATATGTCTGCTTTAGTAGATATGGGATTGTTGGAACAACCTCATACATCTGCCGGAAGAATTCCTTCTCATTTAGGATATAGAGAATATATAAACAGCTTAAAGCAGCAGGACCTTTCACCTATTTCTTGCTATGATAGAGACTTTATAAACAGTAATTTGTCTTCTGCTTTTGATCCTGAGCATCTTCTTGAGGAAGCTTCGCAGGTACTTGCAGATCTTACTAAATTTGTAGCAATTTCTACTGCTCCTCCTGGCACCAATTCTGTAATACGAAAAATTGATTTTGTTCAAACTGGTCGCCATAGTGTAATGATGGTAATTATCACATCTACAGGTCTTATAAAAAATAAACTTTTTAGAAGTGATTATGAGGTTACTCCAGACATATTAAAGGTTTTTTACTGTGTAATTAACGATAAATTTTCCGGCGTTTCAGTGTCATCTATAACACCTGAATTTATTGAGCCTATATCAATAGCGTTAGGGGAATTAACATCACTTCTATACCCTGTTTTTGAGGCACTCATAGAATCATCAAAAGAAATACTAGGAGCTTCAATAAATTTAGATGGACAAAACAATTTACTTTTCTTGCCTAATTTTGATATTGACGGCGTAAGAAAAATTATGGATTTTCTTAATAGACGTGATGAAATAATTAAGCTAATTTTACAAAATAAAAGTCAAAGGATAAATGTCTTAATAGGTTTAGAAAGCGAGCGTCCAGAATTGGCAGATTCCAGTATAATAATTTCTCACTATAAATTAAGAGGAAAAGAATCTGGCGCAATAGCTATAATAGGTCCTACAAGAATGGACTATAAAAAGGCAATTACAAATCTTGAATATCTAACTAAAACTGTAGGAAAACTTCTATCTGATATTCTTGATACTTAGTAATAAATATATCGTTTATATGAAAGGAGACAGTACCACTTGAATAATAAAAATAACGATAAAGTTGAAATCGATACAGAAAATGTTACTGTTGATGAAAAAGAAAATGTTGAAGAATCGTCTGAAAACAGTAATAACAACGAAAATTCATCTTTAAAAGAAACCGAAAAATTAAAGAATGATCTAGCTTCAAAAACTGATTTATTATTAAGAACCGCAGCTGAATATGAAAATTACAGAAAAAGAACAGAAAGAGAAAAGGCATCTATTTACGCAGATGCAACCGCTTTTGCAGTATCTGCCATATTACCTATAGCAGATAGCCTTGAAAGAGCGATGCAATCTTTAGAAAGCGCAAATGAGGAATATAAAAAGGGACTTGAGCTTATAAAAAATCAATTAAATGAGTCCTTTAAAACATTAGGCGTAGAAACCTTTGGAGAAAAGGGAGATAAATTTAACCCAGATATCCACAATGCTATATCTCATATAGAAAATGACGAATTAGATGAAAATGTGATTTCGGAAGTATTTCAAAAGGGATATAAACTAACAGATAAAATAATTAGGTATGCAATGGTGCAGGCTGCAAATTAAAATTGTTAAATATAAATTTAAATAATTATATTTTATTAGGAGGAAATTAAAAATGGCAAAAACAATAGGAATAGACTTAGGTACAACAAACTCATGTGTAGCAGTTATTGAGGGTGGTGAACCCGTAGTTATTACAAATGCAGAAGGAACAAGGACTACTCCATCTGTAGTAGCATTTTCTAAAACTGGAGAAAGAATGATTGGTCAAGTTGCAAAACGCCAGGCTATTACTAATCCAGACAGAACTATATCTTCAATAAAAAGAGAAATGGGAACTAACCACAAAACTAAAATAGATGATAAAGATTATTCCCCACAAGAGATTTCTGCTATGATTCTTCAAAAGTTAAAATCAGATGCAGAAGCATATTTAGGAGACAAAGTAACACAGGCTGTTATAACAGTTCCTGCATACTTTACAGATGCTCAACGTCAGGCCACAAAAGATGCAGGTAAAATTGCAGGATTAGAGGTAAAACGTATAATCAACGAGCCAACTGCAGCTGCATTGTCTTACGGTATAGATAAAGAAAATGATCAAAAAATTATGGTTTACGACTTAGGTGGAGGAACTTTCGACGTATCAATAATAGAAATGGGCGATGGTGTTCAGGAAGTTCTTGCAACAGCTGGAAATAACCGTCTTGGTGGAGACGACTTCGACCAAAGAGTAATTGATTGGATAGCAAGCTCATTTAAGGCTGAGTCAGGAATTGATCTTAAAGGCGATAAGATGGCTATGCAAAGACTTAAAGAGGCTGCAGAGAAAGCTAAAATTGAGTTATCTGGAGTTACTTCAACAGCAATTAACCTTCCATTTATAACTGCTGATGCAACTGGCCCTAAACACTTAGACTTAACATTAACTAGAGCAAAGTTTAATGAACTCACATCTGATCTTGTTGAAAAAACAATGGGTCCAGTACGTCAAGCACTACAAGATTCAGGATTATCAATAAGCCAAATTGACAAAGTATTAATGGTTGGTGGATCTTCAAGAATCCCTGCTGTTCAAGAAGCTGTAAAAGGATTCACCGGTAAAGAACCATTTAAAGGAATTAATCCTGACGAATGCGTAGCAATTGGTGCTGCAATTCAGGCTGGTGTTCTTGGTGGTGAAGTTGAAGGTTTATTACTACTCGATGTTACTCCTCTATCTTTAGGTGTTGAAACTATGGGTGGAGTTATGACAAAAATTATCGAGAGAAATACAACAATACCAACAAAGAAAAGCCAAATATTCTCTACTGCTGCTGATGGCCAAACTCAAGTTGAAGTTAATGTTTTACAAGGCGAAAGAGAATTTGCAAGAGATAATAAACAATTAGGTTTATTTAAGCTTGATGGTATTGCACCTGCTCCAAGAGGAATACCTCAAATAGAAGTTACATTTGATATTGATGCAAATGGTATAGTAAATGTTTATGCTAAAGATTTAGGAACTGGCAAAGAACAAAATATAACAATTACATCAAGCACAAATATGTCTAAAGATGATATTGATAAGGCTGTTAAAGAAGCCGAACAATTTGCAGCAGAAGACAAAAAACGTAGAGAAGAAATTGATACTAAAAATGAAGCTGATAATCTCTGCTATTCTGTTGAGAAACTAATTTCCGACAGTGGAGATAAAATTCCTGAAGATGATAAACAAAAATTAAATGAAAAAGTTTCATCTCTAAAAGAGACTATTAAATCAAATGATATAAGCGCAATTAAAAGTGGAATAGAAGAGCTTCAAAAATTAATGTATGAAGTTTCTGCAAAATTATATCAACAAGCTGCCCCTGAACAAGGCGCACCCGCACCTGAAGGTGGTCAGACAGAGCAAACAGATGGTAATAACGTTTATGATGCCGATTACAAGGATGTAGACAACAATTAATAGATGTTAAAGGAGTTCTGCTATACGGGATATCCCGTATAGCATTCTGGCTTCTTTACCCCTTATTTATAGGAGTGATAATTTTTGGCCGAAAAAAAAGATTTTTATGAAGTTATGGGTGTTCCTAAAAATGCTACTGATGATGAGATAAAAAAAGCATATAGAAAGTTAGCAAAAAAGTATCATCCTGATCTAAACCCTAATGACAAAGTGGCAGAGGGTAAATTCAAAGAAGTTAATGAAGCGTATGAAGTTTTATCTGATAAAGAAAAACGTGCTAGATATGATCAATTTGGTCATGCTGGAGTAGATCCTAGTTATGGTGCAGGACCAAGTACAGGAAGTCCGTTTGGGCAAGATATAGACCTAGGAGATATTTTTAACAGCTTCTTTGGTGGATTTGGTGGATCTGGTAGACACAGAGCAAATCCAAATGCTCCAAGAAAAGGTAGTGACACTGAGTCAACTGTAAATATATCATTTGAAGAAGCCGCTAAGGGATGTAAAAAAGAGGTTACATACCATAACATAGAAACTTGTAGTAAGTGCTCTGGATCTGGTGCAGAACCTGGTACATCTCCTAAAACTTGTCCTACATGCCATGGTACAGGTCAAGTA
>CAKSUE010000011.1 GCA_934501135.1 uncultured Eubacteriales bacterium
AACCCCTCTAAACGCAACTAAGACACAATAAACAAAGTCTCAACAATAATGTTGAGACCCTGTTTATACACCAAGTACCTTTTTTATTGTATTTATAAACTCTCCATTTTTTATCGATTTTCCATCAATCAAGTCAATTTTCATATCTCTAGCTCTTCTAAAAATATACGATTTTTCCTTTTTTATGGTCCCAAGAGTAACCAATATGCATCTAGAATACCTACCTCCACAATAGTTTGGATATACACTAAGTTCTTGCAAAGCTTCAGAGCTGGGCTCAGAAAGCTTGCACGATACAAACACCGGTCGCATTCCGCTAAAAAATGTCACATCTATTTCATTAGTAACATCGTTTAAGGTCTGATTATCAACATTCCAATAAACTCTAACACTCAGCCTTACATCATCAAATATCTTCTCTCTTTTTAAAGAAAGATAAGTATACAACTCTAACCATGTTCCAAAATCTGTCATATATTTTTTTATAGTGTTATTTTTAAATGAAAAACTTATTTTTTTATTTTTAGTATGAAGTCCCGTAATAAACCCTAATTCCTGGGCAATATCCAAAAATTTAGTATCATCCACCTGTATAACTCCATTTGGTACAGAAATCCTTTTAGGTACAACAAACAGCATTGGATTATACTCAATATTATAATGCGACACACCCATCTGAAGATAAAAACAAATATCTTTCCAGCCCTGAATATCCTGAAAAACAGCATCACAAAATTTTAATATATTATTATCTAAATCAGCTGTGGGCGTAGGATGTGTATACCCACTACTCGATGCACCATGAGACGCAAATAAAACCTCCATAGACAGCTTAGGTACAGAGAATATTTTCTCAAGATACTTACATCCATAAATATTAATAAGTTCACATTCTGGTAAATTCACCTTAAAAATAGGTGTAAAAGTAGACGTACATGCCAAATATGCACCAATTGCAAACATTTCACTACCGCCAGTAATATCAAAATAACAATTAGGGTTATCGTGTATAATTTTTTTACAAGAACTGCTAACACAATCTATACTCTGGCAATTTATCTGAGCATATTCAAATATTATATCTTTTATTTTTAACTTGCAAGCTCTCTCTATTAATATTAGTTCGTTAATATCCACGTCACTTTTATCATACATTATGATGACCTTACGTGGTCTAAAGGACAACACTACTAAGATGTTGTTTATCTGTTCTCTATCATAAATTTCAACTAAACAGTCCATAATATCACTCCTCTGGCAAAATTATATTTTGAGTGATTTTTTCGTTTCCGTCAATATGCTTCTTAATTTTCAGTAAATCTAAAGTATTTACTGTTCCGTCATGATTAGCATCTGCTGCCATAAGAAAATAACTTTCAAGACTAGTTTTTCCTAATAAGTGGTTATAAATGCTATTAATATCCCTTGAATTTATATTTCCTTCACCAGTTAACTCACCAAATATCACAACATGAAATTCGTAAGCAATTTGAGAGTCTCTTATAAACTGTAGTTTAGCCGTTGATCCAATTACACCGCTTTTGACTTCATTCCCCCTATAATTAATAAGTTTTAAAGTATAACCATTGTAACTAATATTTTTCTTAATTTCTGATATTGTTGATCCTGGCTCTATGCCTATTATAATCATATTCTTTTTATCAATATTATATACACTACTTGTAATATCCGGAGCAGGTGGGTCATCTGGGTCATCTGGAGTATCTGGGTCATCTGGATCAATGGGTTTGGGATCAGCTTTAAGTTCAAATAGCTTAGTTGAATATTCTAAGTTTACAACCATTCCATTTTCATCGCAAATATTCCCTACCTTAACTTTAAACTTTGTATCCTTTTCAAATTTAAATGCAATATTTTTGATAACTATTGTTTTGTTACCATCATCAATAATTTCAAAGTCATTTTCAGAGTCTAAGACAATCTCCTCATTTGTCCTTTCATTTACAATTATAATGTTAAGATTTCCTCTGTCACCTGAAAAAAGCGATTTACCCAATGTAACTGTTAATTCAGGATTCACTTGAACTAAAGATATTGGATATAAACCTTCACATAAATATGGTGTAAAATTATAACTATTAAAATACTTCTCTCTATCTTCAAACTTTATTAATGCCGCTGTTTTTCCGTCTGAATTCGAGCAAACTCCAAATCCTATTTTTGTTATAGACTCATCAAGTAATTTCTCTCTAAAATAATAATTACAGCTAAAAAGATAATGAACTGCATCGACAATAGGTGCCTCAGTTAGATTTTCACTTATTCTTACACAGTTTTTATCAAACGCCAACATAGCTTTATGATAAAATTCGTCATTCATATTATTAGGTTTAATTGGGTTCGATAAATCTCCAGTAACCAATGAAAGAAGAGCACCATATTGTGCATTTTCAGATAACTCATTATCTAATTCAACTTCATTTAACCCATACAATTTTCTGTAAAAATTTATAGCTCTAAGGCCATCATCCATTACTAAATTTTCCACATGTCCCGGTGTAGTAAAGTTTTCAAGATCCGCCATATCAGAATAAACATTTTCACTACTTTTATTAAGTGGTTTACTCTCGGCATAAATATTGTTTATTTCATCTTCACTCTTAAGTTCAATTCCAGAATTATATGTAATAGTCTCTATATCTTCAAAATCTTCAGACTTAAATACATCTACACAATATTTGCCATTTTCCTTGTATACAACAAATAAATTTGTTCTATCCGTTCCTATTTCAACTATATTTTTCCCTGTATCTAACTGATACCTTGCCTCGTTTGTAATAGGGGAAATTGCATAAATAAGGCCGTTACCCATTGTGGTTAAAATATAATCTTTAAACACCTCAGCTTTCATATTACTATCATTTGAATGGCTATTAAAATCATAGGAAAATTTATCATCATCAATAGCATAAAATTTATTTTCATAATCATTTATCAATGCATCGGTAATAAAATTAAAATCGTCCCCAATATATAGTCCTGCATCGTGTTTAATAATATCAGAATTTTCCAAGGTTAAATATACAAAAGTATCTTTATTTTCTGCGTCTGTACCAACCACATACGCCTTGTTTCCCGATACATTTTGTCTAACAGAAAAAATTTGTTGCATAGAAAGGTCAATGGACAGACCTTCAGGATTCTCAAAAATATTTTTATATAAAATTAAATTTTTCTTATCATCCGAATCCAACAATAAAATATTATCACCATTTATAATAGAAAAACTTACATCATTCTCAATAAAATATCCTATTGCCGTAAAGTTGCTAGTAATTCCTGAATTAACGGAATACTTCAAAACTTTAGTTTCTTTGCTACCAAGCTCATCTTTAAAACTACAGATAATATACAAATTGTTATCAATAATCGATGTCCCATAACAGCTCGCAACAATATTGTCTCCAATAGAACTTAAGTTCTTCTCAATATCAGCTTTCGCAAACTCCGCCACAAGTGAACACCCATTCCGAGAAATATTTGAGAGTGCAATTTTATCTTCATTGGAGCTTACAACATAAGACACACCATCACCTGAATAAATTTTTGCATCATCTCCAACAATTGTTCCATTGTTGATTTCATAGGCATTAGAACTAATTAAAATTGATGAACACAATAAAACTATAATTGAAACAATTAAAGCTACCACCAACACTATAAAAATCGGTTTCTTTTTAGTCTTCATCATTATCACTCTCTTTTTTACATAAATTCCCTGTGTTTATTTTACACTTTTCATTGAAATTCAACAACGTTTGGTGACTATGCTTCAAATTTACCATATATTTGTGTATAAATTATTAATATTTCTAGATTGATATCGTTTGACCTTTAATTTATACTGTAGTAAACTTTAATCAGGAATATAAAAATATTGGAGGAATAATCATGAAAATAGCTCCCTCTATGCTCGCATGCGACTTTGCGCGTATTGGTAATGAGATTCAAAGAATATCAGGAGGTGGTGCAGACCTTGTCCACCTGGATGTAATGGACGGGGATTTTGTACCTAACATATCATTTGGTCCCGCTGTAATAAAATCAATGAGAAAGTACACAAATCTTCCGTTCGACGTACATTTAATGATAAAAAATCCTAATAGATATATTGAAGAGTTTGCAAAATCAGGAGCCGATATAATCACTTTTCATGTAGAAGCAGAAAGAAATATATCGGAAACCATACAAAAAATAAAAGACTTCGGTGTAAAGCCCGGTTTAGTTATAAAACCGAATACTCGTGCCGAAGCTGTATTTCCTTATTTAAAAGATATATATATGGTTCTTATTATGACTGTTGAACCTGGTTTTGGAGGTCAGTCGTTTATGGAAGACATGATGCCAAAAATAACAGCAATAAAAAATAAGGCTAAAGAAGTAAATCCTAATCTACTTATAGAGGTAGATGGAGGTATAAACTTAGAAACCATTACAGTTGCTGCAAAATATGGCGTAGATATATGCGTTGCCGGCACCAGTGTATTTAAAAGTGCTGATACCGGCAAGGCTATAAGAGATCTTAAAAATGCTTCCACTGTGTATTAATTTAAATATTCCCCAATCTGCTCAATTGCATATTTATCAGACACAATTTTACCATATTCTAAAAGTTTAGATTCGTTTATTTTTCCCGATCCCCTCCATTTACCATACTCACTAAGAATAACCGATACTGGTGAAGTTATACCTCCGTTTGTATAAATTATCAAATAATATTTCTTATTTAATGCCACTGCCGTACTTAGTCTAATATTAGTATTTAGTGATACGAGTTTACCAGCAACATCAAGCAAATCGTCTGCTGAATTGAATTCATATATAAATGGTTCATGTTTGCTCTTAACTCTAAACTTCTTCCTTGCTAACTTGAGTTTATCTGAAAGAAGCGTAAATAAAATCGCACAACCGTCGTCTATTGGAATTGCTTCTATCATTAGACGCTTGTTTTCTGCTGAAAATCCCGTTTTTTCTTCAGCAATCACTAACAATTCCCGAATTATATTTCGAGATTTTCTATCACTCCACAGAAATTGATCAAATCTAAGGTCAAACGCCTGCATATCCTCACTAGCAAGGGATATCAATAGCCGTATATCGTCTATCTTGCTTATATTCATAACGGCAACCCCCATTACTATTAATATATCTCTTAATACCATGATAAAACTTGTGCAGCCTGTATTCAAGAGGATATTCTAGGTTGTTACAAATTCCCTTACTAATATAATATATTTTTTTTTGAAGAAAGTGATTTAAAAATAATTATTGATTTTTCATACTCATATTTTTCCGAACACAATAGCAGAAATATCCATAAGGAATTTAGAAAAATCAGGCAAGGCTAAAACAAATATTCCCGCAAACAAAGAGGCATTAACGTAATACTAGGGAATAAAAAATGGGATAGGGATTATAATCCTTAAAAATTAAGTCTCCCATGCTAAATAACATTAAAGTAGAATCTAAAGTAATGAAAAACAAAATATTTGATCCTATAATTTCAATATTAAACTTTGAAAATTTAGGCACGTTAATAAATTCCAAACCAGAATCATTAGCATTATATTCATCTTCTAACGGCACAACCGTTATCAACAAAGTAACTAAATCTATATAATTTGACAGCGTATGTGTTAATGATGCCATAACTCATATTGCTTTATAGAAATAGATACTTTTTTCAATAAAATATTCTACAAAAAATAAGTTTTGCTGTTCTATAAAATAATTACAGCAAAACTTATAAAGTTTATATAAAGTTATATTCAAATTCTTAATCTATTTTTAACCTTATGCACCCATACTGATTTTGGACAGCTCTAAATACATCTATAAACTTCTCTGCATCTGAGCCTAAATTTTTTCTAAACTTATCTTGGTTAATTAAGTGAATTTCAATCGGCTCCACAATATCAGTAAGCATATCCCACAAAGCATCTAAGTTGTTCCCATAGTAATCTGGAAACTCAAGTGCCTCCTTTAAAAATTCATGAACTTTTTGTTCAGAAGTTATTGTATCTCCATCTATTATTATTCTCTCCATATAATACCTCCAAGTTTTTTAATATATTCGTACTACTGTCTTATAATGATTATTAGTATAGTAAATTAAGCCATCATTTGAATAAATAAGCCTGCTTTTTCCTCTGAAACCTCCCCTATAATTTACATCACACTCAAACCACTTTCTTCCTTCTTCCTGGGGAACAAGTTCTTGATAGTTTGTAAATATATCTCCTCCTATACATTTACGATTACTTACCCTCCATAAATTTCCTTTTCCTGAATCCCATCCCAACCTTTTTGCCTGAAACTTTGTTATATAGTTTCTGGGAAGCTTTCCAAACTTATGTAAATACGTGGCTACTTCATCTTTACTATAATACTCACCTTCATACCTAACATTACAATCTGAGGTAATTTGAGGCGGAGATTCCACACCTATTGCAAAAACATCTACCAATGAACTGAACATCATACTAACAGTTATTACGAATGTAAATACTCTCATTAGAAATTTCTTACTCATTGACAAATCACTCTCTCCTTACAAGTAATTTTGTATTACTGTTGCAAGAGTCAGTGCAAAATCCACATAATTAATATCAAACTTTAGTTTTAGTATGAAACATATATGGTCTTTTTTCACTAACAGCAGGCAATAACACCACGTTTTTTATGCATGAATCACAATTTCATAAACAAATTATATTATTGCAAAGTCCTATTAGTCAACCAAACTTTGTATAAAACAACCATAATGGATTTTGTTTATATTTTACATTTTGGTAATTATGTATTAATATTATATACAGTTTAATAACTTTCGGTTGTTACTATTGCACAAAAAAAGTAGCTAAATATTTTAGCTACTTACATTGTTCATAATGTGCCAATTAAAAGTTTTACCCCCAGATGTAATATTAAATATAATTTATCTTGTTGAACATAAGTTTCTCATAAAACTATAAGCTATTTGATATAACCATGAATCTAACATCACATAAATTTTTAAATCTTGTTATATCATTCTTTATAAAATCTTAGAAGTATGTTTAAATATTGGCTTTACTACTTGTCCTGATAACCATAAAAAACTGCTTTACATTTTTCTTAATCACTCTTTTTCTTTAAATAAAAGCACTTGACTCCAAATTTAAAATGCAGTAATATGAATAGTATAGGATTTTGAGCATTTGGAGAGATGTCCGAGTGGTTTAAGGTGCAGGTCTCGAAAACCTGTGTTGTTTTGCAACCGTGGGTTCAAATCCCACTCTCTCCGCCATATATTACCTGGAAGTGATTCGCGTTCGGGGCTTTTCCTTTTTATAAATTAATCTATCGCATTTTAAAATTCAAGTTAAATAGCCATACTAACCGCGACTATACTCATAATTGGTTGCGATTTTTCATGTTTAATTAAAAAGAGCTGTTATATACCTCTTTTTTTACTATTTGTTTTCTTCTTTTACTATATAAATTGGTCTCTTTTTTGTCTCTAGATAAGTTTTAGATAAATATTGCCCCAAAATTCCAATACAAAGCAGTTGAATACCACCAATAAACATTATAGTACACATCAACGATGGATAACCCGAAACCGGTTCACCCCAAACTAAGGTTTTTACTACTATTATGCCTACAAAAACAAGTGCCACTAAAAACAGCATTATACCCATTATAGATGCAATAGCAAGAGGGGTTGTAGAAAAAGCTACAATTCCATCTAAGGAATATATAAGTAGTTTCCAAAACGACCACTTTGTTTCGCCAGCAACACGCTTAACATTCTCATATTCAAGCCATTTAGTTTTATATCCAACCCAGCTAAAAATTCCTTTTGAAAATCTATTATATTCATTCATCTTTAAAATTGAGTCAACCATTTGTCTTGTCATAAGTCTATAGTCTCTTGCGCCATCTACTATCTCAGTATTAGATATTTTATTAATCAATAGATAAAAGCATCTTGCAAAAAACGACCTAATAGGCGGCTCACCTTTGCGTGTCACTCTTCTTGTTGCAACACAGTCATATCCTTCTTCTGTTATGCCTTTATACATGTCTATCAATAATCCTGGAGGATCCTGTAAATCCACATCTAAAATAGCAATAAATTCACCCTTAGATTTCTCAAGACCAGCATACATTGCAGATTCTTTTCCAAAATTTCTTGAAAATGATATATACTTTACCATTTCATCTTTTGTACTTAATTCTCTTACTACCTGTAAAGTATTGTCTTTAGACCCATCATCTACAAATATAATTTCTATTCCAATTGAATCTTCAAAATTATTCTTAATTCTTTTTATTTCCTTATAAAATAGCGGTATAGCATCCTGCTCATTATAGCACGGAACAACCAAAGAAATTAAAATCATTTTAAAACGACTCCAATATTTTCACTTGAATCATAAATTCCATAACACAGCTCATAATCCAAAACTATCACTAAGTATAGTATAGAAATAAAGATATTAAACTAAATATGTAAATTAAAAGCAAAAAGCCACACTCAAAATATGAGTGCGACTTGCCTCAATGCAGCTGGCGCGCCAGGAGGGACTCGAACCCCCGACCTTTTGGTTCGTAGCCAAACACTCTATCCAGCTGAGCTACTGGCGCACAATTCCGCTTAGTTATATTAACACAAATAGGAATAAAAATCAAGTACTTTTTGCAATTTTTAATTATTGTTTTCATATAATTATGTGATATACTTGTAATTGCAATATACATATTAATAACTTGTGATTTATGAAAGGTTAAAGGTTAAAAGATGCATAAAAAAACAATTAATATTAAATCATTAACTACAATAGCAATGCTAGCGGCAATATCAGCTATTTTAATGTTTTTGAGCTTTTCTATTCCCTTGTTTCCAGCTTTTTTAAAATTAGACTTTTCTGAAATTCCAGCATTAATTGCATCATTCTCTTTAGGCCCATTCGCCGGAATTTTAGTGGTTTTTATAAAAAACCTTATTAACTTACTTTTTACATCATCTGGCGGAGTTGGTGAACTTGCAAATTTTTTAATTGGATCCTTTTTCGTTTTCTCGGCAGGTTTAGTATATCAAAAACATAAAACCCGTAAAGGCGCAATAGCTGGTTTGATAGCTGGTACAATTACTATGTCGATAGTGGGAACAATAGCAAACTATTACATATTAATGCCAATGTATTCATTAATAATGCCAATTGATGCAATTATGAATATGTTCAAATCAATAAACCCTTATGCTGATACAATGTTAAAAATAATGTTTATGACCATTGCCCCATTTAATTTATTGAAAGGGACTATAGTTTCTTTAATAACTTTTTTAATATACAAAAAGCTTTCCCCTATTATAAAAAAACTAACATATTAAAAACAACAGGACATAATCCTGTTGTTATTTTAATTTAAAGATAAATTTATAAGTTCAACTCTGCTGTTAATTCCTAGTTTTGAATATATATTTTTTATATGAGTTTTCGCTGTATTTTCACTTATATTAAGTTCATTCGCAATCATTTTATAGGTACCTGTATTTTCTATTAATACATGCGCAACTTCTATTTCTCTTTTAGTTAATTTATACTCCTTCAATACATCATCAAAAGAATAGTTTTCTTCTTCCTCCTCCGGTAACTGCACACTACCTAATAAGAATATATTATCTTTAAATATACAAGACAGCACTTTATTTAATATGGGAAACAAAACAAGCATTATCAACACAACTGTAATAGATGTAATAACCAAGGCCTCTTCAACATCCACAGCATTATTTACTGGTATAGCAAATATTCCACCAGTAAAAACCCCTAATAAATTTGCTGAAATTGCTATACCAAAAAGCAACGATGCCTTTTTTGTCAAATTAAGTAGTTCTCCAATAAAACACCAACAAAACAAATCTAATACCGCATTTGCTATATTTGTAAGAGTATTTACTAATAAATAGCTCACAAGTGTATCGTCAAATGCCACAAATGAAATTACTGTTAGCCCAATCATAGCAATAGCGATATAGAGTGTATAATAATGATTAAATTTTACACTTAATTTTTTAACTGCAAAAGCGCCTAAAGCATAAATCATAAAACCATAAAAGCCATCTAAATACGTAAACTGAGAGAACTGAGGGCCAATTACCTGATAATTAAGCCCAACACTTATACTAACCAAAAAAACGAATAAATATAAAAATATTAGTGGGTATTTTAGCTCTGGTTTATATTCTATAATATATCTGGTATCCGCCTTAACAACTTCACTATCATCAATTTTAAAAGCAGTTATAGCCGCAATAATCAAATATACCATTGCAATACCAAAGCCTAAATAAAGAGATATAAATTCAATTGAAACGCACACAGGTATCTGTGCAATATTAGCAATTATTAATATATCTGCAATAGCCATAAATCTATCTCTTCCAAAGAAGCAATTCTTAAAAAAGTATCCCCAACCAGCCGTTGCAGCTCCTGAAAATAGAGAGATTAAAATAACTGATGCTTTTAATAATATAGCATTTCCAAATAGTCCAAAACTGAATATAAAAC
>CAKSUE010000012.1 GCA_934501135.1 uncultured Eubacteriales bacterium
GCTTATGATGAAGCAGACAATAGTAACTTTAGTTTTGAGCCTAATCTAGGTATACCACTTTTTGTAGCAGATGATAGTGCAACATCTAGAGAAGTTACAATTAAGTACCAAGAGTCTGAAGAAAGCAGTGCATCTACTGATATAACTGTTTACAGGGTTCCGAAGATGCTTTCAGGTATGGAAGTTACAACATTACCTAATAATACAGAATATATAGAAGGACAGGAATTTGATCCAATTGGACTAGAAGTCAAGGTTAATTATACTGATAATGCTTCTAAAATTTTAACTGTAAAACAAGAATTCGATGAAGAGGGAAACCCGATACCCCTGGTGTTACCAGAAGGATTAACCTATAGTCCAGCAGGTAAGTTAACAACAGAAGACAAAAAAATAACTGTAGAATATACAGAAGGTAACCTAACAGTAAAAGCTGACATAGATATTGAAGTTAGTGATAGGACGCTAAATAACATTGAAGTTACAGCTCAACCTAATAAATTGGTCTATGTAGAAGGTGAAACATTTGACCCGACTGGGATGGTTGTTGAAGGTACTTTTAATGATAACTCTAAAGAGATTCTGAAATGCAAAAACGAAGTTTCAGAAGAGGATGCAGAAATAGGTTATAGATTTCTCCCAAATGGAAATCTTACTGCAGGAAAACAGGAAATTGATATATCACCAACAAAGGGAGATGCTAGCCATCGGACTGTAAATATTACAGTTAATCCCAAAAGACCTTCTGAAATTGCTGTTGTAAAGGAACCTACAAAAGATTATATAGAAGAGCAAACATTCGACCCAACAAACTTAGTTTTAACCGTTAAATATGATAATGGAGAAACGAAAGATATTGAAGTTAAAGATGCAACAAATCTTCCTGAAGGATTAACTATTGAAAAGGTTGTGCTAACAAAGGGTGAAAATAAAATTAAAATAAAATATCAGGAGACAGTTGAAGATCTAACTGAAGAAAATCCTATTACAGTAGAAGTAGAAACATCCTTAACAGTTAATGCTCGTGAAAAACAAGCTGTCAAGATAGAAGTAGCTACTGATGAGAATTTCCAAAGTACTTATGTAGTAGGTGAGGCATTTAACACAACAGGATTAACAGTAACTGCCATTTATGACAATGGTACATTCGAAGTATTATCTGAGCGTACAGACAGTAACCTTAATGGCTATTATTATTTTAATGAAGCTCTCGCATATGGAATTACAAAATTTCATATTTATTATGACACACCAAAAGACACAATCTTTGCCACTGTTGATGTAAACGTTGCACATAGGTCCTTTTCTAAAATAGAAGTAAAAGAATATCCCGAAGAGAATAAACAATATGTTGAAGGACAATCATTTAATCCAGATGGACTTGTAATTACAGCAACGTTGAATTCTCCTATAGAGGATGAAAAAGGAAACAAAATTGAAGCAGTAGATATAAAAACCTTTAGCGAAGACTTTTGGTCATTTGAACCAGACCCTCTAATAACAGATACAAAAGAGGTTACGGTTCGTTATAGACAAGGACAAGCTGGGCTACCTACTTCAATATATGGTATTAAGGTAGAACCCAAACAATTAAACTCAATTAGTGTAAAAAACCAGCCAACTAATATTAGATATGCTGGAGGAGCTAAATTTAATCCTGAAGGATTGATTGTGACTGCTAATTATAATGATGGAAAGAGTGTTGATGTTCCATACATTAAGGGTGAAAGTGGTTCCATAGCAAGTCATTTTACATTCACTCCAGAAGAGCTGAATTTTAAAAATGAAGGAGGGGATGATACTACATCTCAAGAAGTTAAAATTACTTACACGGATGAATATGGCACAGCATATACATTGATAACTGTTTATAAGGTCCCTAAAGTTCCTACAAAACTTGAAGTACTTGAAACTAGTGGAAATAAAACTACTTATACAGAAGGTGAAGAATTTGATCCAATTGGATTGAGACTAAAAGTTACATATACCGATGGAGACGAGAAAGAAATTGTAGTGGCTAGCCTAAATGATTTAAAGATATACAATATATCCTATAACCCAACAGGCAAGCTACTTGCAGGCAGTGAAGAAGGAGCATATGCTAGTAAGGTAACTATAGAGTATACGGAGCCGGAACGGACTGCGGATGGTCAAACAGTGGGTGAATTGACAGTAAAGACAACACAATCTATTGTAGTTAAACCAAGAACGCTCGACCGTATTGAAGTTACAACGTTACCAAAAGTCTCGTATATAGAAGGTGAAACATTTGATCCGACTGGTATGGTTGTTACAAAGTATTATGACAATGGAACGTCAGAAACAACAACAGATTATAATGTAACGTACGGTGAAGATGGAACGCCTGTAGGGGAGTTATCTCTTGAAGACGGTAGAGCTACCAGGAAAACTATTAAAGTAACACTTAATGATGAGACAGAGAAAACTGCAACTTTTGATATATGGATTGCTGTTAAAATTCCTACGGATATAGAAATCAACCACGATCCAAAAACGAATTATGTAGTAGGGCAATCCTTCGATCCAACCGGTTTGAAATTTACAGTGATGTATAATAATGGTATAGAAGAAATCATTGAGGTTACAAATAAAGATAATCTTGTTCCAGGTTTAAGCTTTATTGTAGAAGATCCTTTAACTTTTGGTACAAAAAATGTAACAATTAGGTTCGAGAAAAATGGAGCAAGGATAGAAAAAACATTAACAATCAATGTTGAAGGAAAGAAGTTGGATTATATTTATGTAGCTCAGAGACCAGAAAAGATTTTATATATAGATGGCGAAATATTTGATCCAACTGGTATGCTTGTAAAAGCACACTATAATGATGGAGAGGAGATAGAATTAAAAGAATCTGAATATACTTACAATGCAGAAACGTTAAGATGGAATGGTGTTGCAGAACAGGATATTACAGTAACATACAGGGCAGATACCAGCAAAACAGCTCATCAAACTGTAACAGTTATTCAAAAGACTATTACTGGACTAAGCATTGAGAAAAAACCAAATAAGACATCATATTTTGTAGGAGAAAGTTTTGATCCAACTGGTATGAAAATAAATGCTATATTTAATAATGGAGAAAGTAAAACAATATATGGTGAAGGAGCTGAAGATATAGGTGGAGAGATGATTATAGCTCCTAGTTACTTAGCATACGGTGATACAAAAGTGATGATTAGCTATATATACAATAGTATAGCAGTAATTACTGAGCAAAGCGTTACAGTTGATGTTAGATCTTTAGAGTCAATAAATGTTGTTGCTCCACCAACAAATTTAGAATATGTTGAGGGAGAGTCTTTTGACCCTGAAGGCATGGTTGTAATGGCAAAATACAATAACGGTTTTGAAGAGCAGCTTAATAATAATGTTCTTACAATATCACCTAATCCGCTAACTATAGATACAAAAGAAGTTCAAATCTATTATACTTCTAAAAATATTACTAAGATGACTACTCAAGAAGTAACAGTTAGGTCTATAGATGATGTTTATAAACAAGCAACTCTTCAGGACGAACTGAAACAGGCGCTTATTACAGGAAAGTTTACAGAAGGTGCTGAGCTTGTCATAACTCGTATAGAGGATGATAAAGAACTATATACAGAATTGTATGAAAGGTTAACTAAACAAGCAGATGTTGCTCTTCTGTATGATGTATCGATAGTAGGTGGTGAGTATCACGGCAAACTAAGATTAACGTTTGTTGTTGGAGAAGATTTAAATGGAAAATATGTAACAATTATTCATAAGCTCAAGAATGGAGAAAAAGAGTTATTATCAGGAATTGTTAGAGATGGAAAAGTTACTGTTACAGTTAATGAGTTATCACCATTTATGCTTGCTTTAGACGCAGAAAGTAAAGATGATAATAATGGCGATGGGTCTGGTACTGGCGATAATACCAAGGGAGGCGGATCGGATTCAGGAAGTGACGCAGGAGGTGCAGGCTCAGGCTCTAATACTGGCTCAACATCTGGAGATAGTAATGGTGGTTCAAATGTTGTAACAGGTTCAAATCTTTTAAATACTGGTGATAGTTCATTATCTACAATCTTCAGTTTAATTGCAATACTATCAACATGTGTTGTAGTAATCTTAGTTTTAAGAAAAATTAAATTGAATAAATAACACCGGTTATTAAAATTAATAGCACCGTACTATATAAAGGCGGTGCTATTATTATTGATTTAGGTATAAATTATTATAACTAATTAATAAAGATAATAAAGTTTGTGACTTTTTTATTATTAGTATTTATGATATAATTGTATAGAAGGAGGAGTAAATATGAATAAGAAACTTACAAATGTATTGTGGGGGTTATGTTTAGTGGCTCTCGGTGTTATTATGATAGGAAATTATATGGGAATTTTTAATATAGATATATTTTTCGATGGATGGTGGACTTTATTTATTATAGTTCCGTCTGTTATAGGAATTTTCAGTAAAGGCGACAGAACTTTAAGTTTGATTTTTCTTGTAATAGGTGTTTTAATGTTATTGAATCAGCAACATATTATTACTATAGAAATGGTATGGAAGTTATTATTTCCAGCTGTCGTTATAATAGTGGGATTAAGCCTTATTATTTCATCGTTAAGAAAAGCAAAAGATAATACTATGCCTGTGAATTGCAAAGTATCAAAAGACCAATCTTATACGGCGATTTTTAGTGGAAGCGAGAGAAAGTACTTTAACGAGGAATTTAACGGTGCAAGCTTAACAGCCGTTTTTGGAGGTGTTGATTTAGATCTTAGAGATGCAATTATTAGCAAAGATGTTGCTATAAATGCAATTGCGATTTTTGGTGGATGTACTATTTTAGCACCCAAAAATGTGAATGTTAAAACAACAGGAACGAATATATTTGGCGGAACAGATAATAAAATTGGTGGATCTACATATCCATATACTATATATGTAAATACAACTTCTATTTTTGGAGGAGTTGAAATTAAATAAAAATATCAAGACTATATGTTTATATAGTCTTTTTTATTTATAAAAATTTATGTTTTTTTCATTTTTTAATACAAATTAATGCTCTTTTTTACGGTATTATGGATAATAAATTTAAGGAGGAAAAAAAGTGAGTAAAAAGGGCATAGACGTAAGTGTTTGGCAGGGGGAGATAGATTGGAAAAAGGTTAAAAATTCAGGTATAGAATTTGCTATTATTCGCTCTGGATGGGGATATAATGATGCTGGAGAAATTGATAGATATTTTGAAAAAAATATAAAAAATGCAAAACTTGCCGGATTAAAAGTAGGAGTATACCATTATAGTTATGCTGAGTCGGTGGACAATGCGAAACAAGAAGCAGAGTATTGTTTGTCTATTGTAAAATCAGCAAATGTGAAACTGGATTTACCAATTTATTTTGATATTGAAGATTATTCTATATCGAATAAGCACAACAAAGAAATAAGAACAAATATGTGTATTAGTTTTTGCTCTGAAATTGAAAAAGCGGGATATTGGGCAGGTGTATATGCAAATTTAAATTGGTTTAGGAATTATCTTAATGAGTCTGAACTAAGAAGTAGATACACATTATGGCTTGCACAATATAATGATGTAAATGAAATAGACTGTGATGTTTGGCAATATACTTCATCTGGCTCTGTAGATGGAATATATGGAAATGTAGATATGAACATAATGTATAGGGATTTAATTGGAGATATAGAAGAGTATGGAGGAAATTATCAAGACTTAGATAATGTAGAGAGTTTGCCGTATAAATCTGGAATATCTTATTACACTGTTAAGAACGGAGATACTTTAAGTAGAATTGCGTCCATTTATAACACTACATATCAATATCTTGCAGAAATAAACGGAATTGAAGATCCAAACAAAATTTATGCAGGGAAAACACTAATTGTCCCGGGAAATAGTAATTTAAGTAGTTTAAGATCACATATAGTAAGATCCGGTGATACACTTTGGGAAATTTCGGAGAATTACCTTGGAGACGGGAGCAGGTATAAAGAAATTATGAATTTAAATGGTCTTACAAATGATGCTATATATCCCGGTGATGTACTAAAAATTCCGAATTAAGGTGAGAGCAATGATAAATGATATTATAGAAAAGTTAGCATGTAATTCAATGGTTATAATTTTAGCGATTTCGATGATGTTAGATACTGTTTTAGGAATTTTACGTGCACTTAAGGAGCGTAAGTTTAATTCTACAGTAGGAATAAATGGGGCGATTAGGAAAATAGCAATGCTTGCATGTGTAGGATTTTTAATGTGCATAGATTGTATTATACATATAGACTTATTGTTTATGATACCTGATGAATATATTGTGGATATTTTAGGGTTTAAAGAGTTAGGTCTTTGTGAATTTTTTTCCTTAATATTTATATTGTATGAATCTGTGAGCATTTTGAAGAATATGGTTTGTTGTAATTTACCCGTACCTAAAAAAGTAAGGGAATTGGTAGAGAATCTCTTAAATAATATGACTAATGAGTTGAATAATAAAGACTAAAAAATAAGGATTAACTTAATTAAAAGTTAATCCCTATTTTTTTTAGAAATCTTTTTCTACAGCGTATCCTTTTTCTATGGATTCTTTTGGATCAATTATTCGTTGATTCTCGGACCCTCTAAATCTTAGCATCAAGCTCTTCTTTTCCAAAATAAATGGCCCATCAATAAGAGTATCAGTTTGCAGCAAAAGCTTTTTCCAATACGGATTTGTATCAAGACCATTAATTAATTGCTCAATGGTATATCCTGTGTAGGTTATAATATTTAAACCAAGTTTATGTATTTCTTCTGCAAGAGCTGCAAACTCTTTAGCCTGAAGAAATGGATCTCCGCCAGAGAATGTTACTCCAGAAACAAGAGGATCCTTTTTTATTTCTTCCAGGATTTTATTTATTGAAATTTCATAGCCTGATTTGATATCATGAGTTTCAGGATTATGACATCCTTTGCATTTGTGCGTACATCCCTGAGAAAAAACTACAAATCGTATCCCAGGTCCATCGACTATTGATTCACGTATAATTCCTGCTATTCTTAAGGTAGACATTAAATAGTCTCCATGGCTGAACTGTCTCCGGTTGTAAATATTGCGTGTTTAACGCGATCATTAACCTCAGCTTTTTTGGCATTATTAAACCTGTCTACAGTTCCAACAAGATAACCTGTTATTCTTCTTATACGCTCAAAATTTGGATTTCCATCGTTTTCGTGTCTACCACATTTTGGACATGTGTCATTTATTATACCAGTATATCCACAGATAGGATCTCTATCAACAGGATGATTTATTGATCCATAACCAATTCCGGATTCTTTCATACAACGGATTACTTGTTCAAATGCATCAAGATTCGATAGTGGATCTCCATCAAGTTCTATATATGATATATGTCCCCCGTTTGTAAGGTTATGATAAGGAGCCTCCAATTTAATTTTATCATATGCTGAAATATTAAAATAGACTGGCACATGGAACGAATTAGTATAATAATCTCTATCAGTAACGCCGGGTATTTTGCCGAATCTTTTTGCATCAATGCGTACAAATCTCCCGGAAAGACCTTCTGCAGGTGTTGCGATTAATGAGAAATTCATACCATATTTTTTTGTAGCTTCGTCCATTTTTTTTCTCATGTAGCCTACAATCTCAAGACCAAGATCTTGTGACTCTTTGCATTCGCCGTGATGGTGCCCAGTAAGAGCTTTTAATGCTTCAGCGAGCCCTATGAAACCCAGTGTTAGAGTACCATGTTTTAAAACTTCTCTTACTTCATCATCGGGAGAAAGTTTTTCGGAATCTATCCAAATACCTTGCCCCATTAAGAATGGGTAATTTCTTACAAGCTTGCGGGCCTGTATTTCATATCTCTCAAGTAATTGCTCTATTACTAAGTCTATCTGTTTATCTAACTGTTCATAAAAGGATTTTATATCTTTGTTACTTAAAATAGCAATTCTTGGAAGGTTAACAGATGTGAAGCTTAAGTTACCGCGACCTGTAAAGATTTCTCTTGTTTTATCATAATAATTTGCAGCTACTCGGGTACGACATCCCATATAAGCAACCTCTGTTTCTGGATGTCCGGGCTTATAATACTGAAGATTAAAAGGAGCATCAATAAACGAGAAATTAGGAAATAGACGTTTTGCGCTTACCCTACAAGCTAATTTAAACAGATCATAATTAGGATCTTCACGATTATAATTAATCCCTTCTTTTACTTTAAATATATGTATAGGGAATATAGGTGTTTCTCCATCTCCAAGACCCGATTCTGTTGCTAAAAGAACATTCTTTATAACCATTCTTCCTTCGGGTGTGGTATCTGTTCCATAATTTATAGAGCTAAATGGAATCTGTGCACCAGCCCTTGAATGCATGGTATTTAAGTTATGTACAAAAGCTTCCATTGCTTGGTATGTTGCTCTATCAGTTTCTTTGTTTGCATGCCTATAAGCAAAATTCTGAATTTTTTTTGCGGTTTCATTATCGAAATGCTCTGACAATATTGAAAGCTCAGCTTCCATATATTTATCACTGTTTTCAAGCCTTGCAAATGAATCACTTTTTTGTTCGGCCTTTTTTGTTATTTCTAGTGCAAATTCATTACAATTTTCTGAATCGGTTATGATTTCTAATGCTCTTTCTAGATTTTGACGATATATTCTTTTATATGTTTTTGCAACCCCTTTTGCCATTGCATAGTCAAAATTTGGGATACTTTGGCCACCATGTTGATCATTTTGGTTAGATTGTATTGCTATGCATGACAATGCGGAATAACTGGCTATATCATTTGGTTCTCTTAAAAAGCCATGACCTGTAGAAAATCCATTTGTAAACAGTTTATCAATATCAATTTGACAACATGTAGTTGTTAATGTCAGGAAATCGAGATCATGTATATGTATATCACCATCACGATGTGCTTTTGCATGTTTTGGATTAAGCATATACATTTCGTAGAATTGTTTAGCACCCTCAGAGCCATATTTTAACATAGTACCCATAGCGGTATCGCCGTCTATATTTGCATTCTCTCGTTTTATATCGTTATCTCTTGCGGCCTTAAATGTTAGGTCCTTATAAATTTTCATTAGTTTAGTATTCTTTTCTCTTGTACGTGTACGCTTAGCTCTATATAATATGTACTCTTTTGCTGTTGTTGATTGACCATTCTCTATTAAAACTTTTTCTACTATATTTTGTATATGTTCAACTGAGGGAGAAGGATTGTCTTCTCTTTCAATAATATCTAAAACCTTTTTAGATAATTCATTTGCAAGTTCAGGATTATTATCGTCAACTGATAGGGCAGCTTTATAAATAGCATCTGAAATTTTATTAATATTAAAAGAAACTTTACGTCCGTCACGTTTTGTTATGGTTTCAATCATGTTTATCCTCCTTAAAGTTTAATTCTATATATTGTGATATTTCCACTTTCTTTTTATAGTATATCCTATATATTGTATATTGTCAATGTGCAGATACATAAATATGGATTATATTTTTTTTATATTTTAGAAAATTTTTATTGGTGCTAAATTAATTCTTTTTGAAGATTAATTCACCAAACAGGTATTTATTGCAGCAAAAATTATTTATATAAGGCATTCCGTAATTATACAGTGATATGTACAAGAATGTCAAATGTTTCACTGGGTTAATATTATGTATTAAGATAAAATTATTACAAAGCATAAATTTTTAAATGATGATTATTTTACGATTATTTAGGTAAGAATATTTTTGCGGGTATTTTGTAACTATCCAATTCAAATACAAAAATTCGGAGAGTGGAAGACTTGAATATAAAGCGTGGAGATATTTTTTATGCTGACCTAAGTCCTGTTATAGGTTCAGAGCAGGGTGGAATAAGGCCTGTGCTAATTGTGCAGAATGATATTGGAAACAGGTTTAGCCCAACTGTGATAGCAGCAGCTATAACAAGCCAACATTCTAAGGCGAATTTACCTACACACATATACTTAAATGCAGATGGCAGTGGGCTTGCCAGAAATTCTGTTGTTTTATTAGAACAAATAAGGACTATTGATAAAAAAAGACTTAAAGAAAAGATGGGATGTCTTGATTATAATTCAATGAATAAAGTAGATCAAGCTTTATCAATTAGTTTTGGT